>JAHDVN010000164.1 GCA_023384635.1 Thermoanaerobaculia bacterium | reverse complement strand
CGCCCAGCGGCAGACCGGGGTTGCGATCCACGCCTTCGTCTTCCTCTCCACCCACTACCACCTCCTCGTGTCGGTGACCGACGCCGCCCAGCTCGCCCGCTTCGTCGGCTACTTGAACTCCAACCTCGCCCGCGAGCTCGGCCGGATCCACGCCTGGAAGGAGAAGCTCTGGGGCCGCCGCTACCAGGCCATCCTGGTCAGCGACGAGGAGGAATCGCAGGTGGAGAGGCTCCTCTACCTCGCCCGCCACGGCTGCAAGGAGGGGCTGGTCTCCGACCCCCTGGACTGGCCCGGAGCCACCAGCTGGCAGGCAATGCTGGACGGGAGAGCCCTGGCGGGAACCTGGTTCGACCGGACGGCCGAGAGCCTGGCAAGGCGGAAGGGGATCGAGTTCGGGGCTCGGAAGTTCGCCAGTGCGGAGTCCGTTGTGCTCGCCCCCCTGCCCGCCTGGGCGCACTTGACGGAGGAGGCCCGGCGAGAGCGGCTCCAGGGACTTCTCGATCTCGCTCGGGCCGAGGCCGCGGCGATACGCGAGGAGACCGGGCGCGAGCCGTTGGGCCGCGAGGCCGTGACCCGGCAGGATCCGCACGGATCGCCCCTGCGCAGCAAGAGGGGCCCGGCCCCGCTGGTCCACGCGGCGAGCCGCGAGGTGCGGCGGGCCTATCGGGAGGCGTACCGGCTCTTCACCGCCGCCTACCGACGGGCGGCCGAGACGCTTCGGGCGGGGATCGCCACCGTCGTCTTCCCCGACGGCTGCTTCCCCCCGCCCGGGCCCTTCCAACGCCCGGCAACAGCCTGACGGCAGACTCGCCTCGCACGCGGCGGCCGGCTCCGGCGAGGCCGAGCTGCACCCGAACCACCCGCAGACCTTCGGAATGCCCCCGCTCCGCCCGCCGGGCGACCTGCCGCGGAGGGCACCTCGCCGTCGTCACACGTCACGCCGAGGGTGGGATGCCCCACCCCACCCACCCGGGGTCCCCCTGATCAACTCGCGACCGCAAAAATCGCCTAGCACCCTCTCGCAAAAATCGCCTGGCACCCTCTCGGCGCGGCGTGCCGAGGTGGTCGAGGTGCATGGCCTCGGCCCGAGCATACGGCGTATCGCGGGCGAGGAGCCGCGCGCCCCGGTAGACGTAGTCCGTGTAGCGCGTGCCGGCGCCGCCCCAGGAGCTGTACACCCGCAGCACCCGGCCGTCGAGGTCCCGCAGCGCGAACGACGACGCGCCGCCCGGATGGTAGGTCCAGTAGCGCTCGTCGTCGGCCGTGTAGACGAAGTAGTTGGTCGACGTCCTGTTCGTCCGCTTGGCGAGCATCGACTGGGGGTCGAAGACGTGCGACCAGCCATTCCAGTCCGTCAGGTTTCCACGCGCGTCGTAGACGCCGAACTCGAGGCGGTTGGTCCAGGGGACCGCCTCGAGCTCGCTCTTGGCAAAGGTAGCGCTCGGGACCCGCGCCTTGCTGCCGCCGGCGCCCGGCTGCCCCGGCGCGTAGAATCCCCCCGTGAGCGACGGCGACCGGCTCCTCTCGGGGGCCCTGGAGGCGGACGAGGCGGGGCTGGAGCAGACCCTGCGGCCGCGGGTGCTCGACGAGTACGTCGGCCAGGAGAAGATCGTCGCCAACCTGCGGGTCTTCATCCAGGCCGCGCGGGAGCGGGGCGAGCCGCTCGACCACGTCCTCCTCTTCGGCCCCCCGGGGCTCGGCAAGACGACGCTCGCCCACATCGTGGCGCGGGAGATGGGGGCGCCGCTGCGCTCCACCTCGGGCCCGGCGCTCGAGCGGGCCGGCGACCTGGCGGCGATCCTCACCAACCTCGAGCCGGGGGAGGTGCTCTTCGTCGACGAGATCCACCGCCTCGGGCCGGCGGTCGAGGAGATCCTCTACCCGGCGCTGGAGGACTTCCAGATCGATCTCGTGCTCGGCCAGGGCCCGGCGGCGCGCACCGTGAAGCTCACCCTGCCGCGCTTCACGCTGGTCGGGGCGACGACCCGCGCCGGCCTCATCAGCTCGCCGCTCCGGGCCCGGTTCGGGATCGTCCACCGGCTGGATTTCTACCCCCCCTCCGAGCTCACGCGGATCGTGCGCCGCTCGGCCGGCCTGCTCGGGATCGACGCCGACGAGGCGGGCGCGGAGGAGATCGCGCGCCGCAGCCGGGGGACGCCGCGGATCGCCAACCGGCTGCTGCGCCGGGTGCGCGACTTCGCCCAGGTGGACGGCTCCGCCCGGCTCGACCTCGCGGCGGCGCGGCGGGGCCTCGGCCTCCTCGAGGTCGACGAGCACGGCTTCGACGAGCTCGACCGGAAGATCCTCGGCACCCTCATCGAGGTCTACGGCGGCGGCCCGGCGGGGATCCAGGCGATCGCCGCGGCGGTAGGCGAGGACCGCGGCACCATCGAGGATCTCTACGAGCCGTACCTGCTCCAGGAGGGGTTCCTGCAGCGCACGCCGCGCGGCCGCATGGCGACCCGCCGCGCCTACGAGCACCTCGGCCGCACGCCGCCGGCCGGGGCCCCCGGCCAGCTCTTCTGACGGGCGCCGGCGTGCGCCGCGCCGCGCTCGTCCTCAACCCCGCCGCCGGGAGCCACCGCGCGCCGCGGACCGCGGCGGCGCTCGAGCGCCTCTTCGCGCAACACGGGGTCCGGCTCGAGCTGCTCGCCACCCGGCGGCCGGGGGAGGCGACCGCGCTGGCGCGGGCGGCGGCGGCACGGGGAGACCTCGACTGCCTCTTGGCCTTCGGCGGCGACGGGACGCTGCGCGAGGTGGCGGCCGGGGTGCTCGGCAGCGAGCAGCTGGTCGCGGTGCTCCCCGGCGGGACGACCAACGTCGTCGCCGGCGCGCTCGGCCTCCGCCGCGCCCCACTCGCCGCCGCCCGGCTGCTGCTCGAACGGGGGAAGGTCCGCCTCGTCGACGTCGGCCTCGCCGGCGGCGAGCCCTTCCTCATGCAGGCGAGCGCCGGCCTCGACGCCCGCGCCCTGGCGGCGGTTCCGCCGGGGGCGAAGCGGCGATTCGGGCGCCTGGCGGTGGTGGCGGCCGGGCGCGCGGCGTGGACCCGCTACCGCTTCCCGGAGATCGAGCTCGAGGCGGACGGCGAGCCCTTTCGCGCCACCGGGGTGGCGGTCTGCAACCTGCCCGAGTACGCCGGCCCGTACCGCCTCGCCCCGGGGGGCAGCTGGGAGGACCGCCGCCTCGACCTCTTCCTCTTCCGCGGGCGGGGGCGGCGCGCCGCCCTCGGCTTCGCGCTCGCGCTCGTCCGGGGGCACCACGCCGCGCGCCCCGACGTCGAGATCCGGCCGGTCGGGGAGGTGCGTCTCACCGGTCCGGCGGACCTCCGCGGGATCGACTTCCAGGCCGACGGCGACCCGCTGCGCCCCGCGGTGCCGCTCGCGATCCGGCTCGCCCCGGCACGGCTCCGCCTCCTCGCTCCGGCCCGCTGACCCACCCCGCGGCGCGGTGCGCCGGCGGCGGCGGGCGCGGAGAATGCCCGCATGACCCAGCCGAACCGCCCCGCCCATCCCCTCGACCCGATCTTCTCCCCCCGCTCCGTCGCCATCGTCGGCGCCTCCCGCTCGCGCGACTCGCTCGGCTGGGCGCTCGTCCACAACCTGGTGCGCGCCGAGTTCCAGGGGACGCTCTACCCGGTCAACCCGAAGGCGCGGTCGATCCACTCGCTGCGCTGCTATCCGTCCGTCTCCGCCATCCCCGACCCGGTCGACCTCGCGGTGATCACGGTGCCGCGCGACTTCGTCGCCGGGGTGGTCGACGAGTGCCTGGCGGCCGGGGTGGGCGGCCTGGTGGTGATCACCGCCGGCTTCTCCGAGACCGGCGCCGAGGGGCGGGCGCTCGAGGAGCAGCTCCGCGAGCGGGTGCGGGCGGCGGGGATCCGCATGGTCGGCCCCAACTGCATGGGGGTCTTCAACACCGCCGAGGAGGTCCGCCTCGACGCCACCTTCTCGCCCACCCCGCCGCTGCCCGGCTCGATCGGCTTCGTGAGCCAGTCCGGGGCGCTCGGGGTGGCGGTCCTCAACCTCGCCGCCGGCCTCGGCCTCGGGCTCACCCAGTTCATCTCGATGGGCAACAAGGCCGACGTCTCCGGCAACGACCTGCTCGAGTACTGGGAGGACGACCCGGCCACCCGGGTGATCTGCATGTACCTCGAGTCGTTCGGCAACCCGAAGCGGTTCACCGAGATCGCCAAGCGGGTCTCGCGCAAGAAGCCGATCCTGGTGGTCAAGGCCGGGCGCACCGAGGAGGGGGCGCGCGCCGCCTCGAGCCACACCGGGGCGCTGGCCGGCGCCGACGTCACCGTCTCGGCCTTCCTCGAGCAGTGCGGGGTGCTGCGCGCCGACACCATCGAGGAGCTCTTCGACATCGCCCGCGCCTTCGAGCGCTGCGCGCCGCCGGCCGGTCCCCGGGTGGGGATCCTCACCAACGCCGGCGGGCCCGGGATCCTCGCCACCGACGCCTGCGTCTCCTTCGGGCTCGCGATCCCGCCGCTCTCGGAGAAGACCCGCAAGGCGCTGCGTTCGTTCCTGCCGCGCGTGGCGAGCGTCGACAACCCGGTCGACATGATCGCCTCGGCCACCGCCGACCACTACGCCCTCTCGCTCGCCACCCTGCTCGAGGACCCGGAGCTCGACGCGGCGCTGGTGATCAACGTCACCCCGGTGCTCGGCGACCCGCGCGACATCCTGGAGCGGATCGCCGACGTGGCACGCGGGAGCGAGAAGCCGGTGCTGGCGGTGATGATGGCCCGCGACGAGTTCTACGCCGCGGTCAAGGGGCGCGGCGACCTGCCCCCGGTCTACGCCTTCCCGGAGTCGGCGGCGCGGGCCCTGGCGCGCCTGGCCGCCTACGGCGCCTGGCGGCAGCGCCCCGCCGCCGAGCCGCTGCCGGAGCTGGCGATGGACGACGCCGCGATCGCCGCCGAGCTCGACGGCGCCGACGCCGACGGCCACCTGCCCCCCGCGCGCGCCTTCCGCGTCCTCGAGCTCGCCGGCATCCCGGTCGCCCGGCACCGGCAGGTCGGTTCCGTGGCCGAAGCGGTGGCCGCGGCGGCCGAGCTCGGCTTCCCGGTGGTGCTCAAGGCGGTGGCCACCGGGCTGGTGCACAAGAGCGAGCTCGGCGCCGTGGCCCTCGACCTGCGCACCGCGGCCGAGGTGGAGGAGGCGGCGCGGGGGATGGAGCAGCGCCTCGCGGCCGCCGGCCTGGCGCCCGGCGGCTTCCTCCTCCAGGAGATGGCACGCGGCGGCCAGGAGGTGATCTTCGGCATCTCCGCCGACCCGAAGCTCGGGCCGCTGCTCATGTTCGGCCTCGGCGGCAAGTACGTGGAGGTCTTCCGCGACGTCCGCTTCGGGGTCACGCCGCTCGCCCCCTCCGAGGCGCGCGAGATGGTGCTCGGGATCAAGGGGCGCAAGCTGCTGGAGGGGGTGCGCGGGGAGGCGCGGGTGGACATCGACCTGCTCGTCGATGCGCTGCTCCGGCTCGCCCGCCTCGCCACCACCCACCCGCGCCTGGCCGAGCTCGACGTCAACCCGTTCCTCGCCGCCGGCGGCGGCCGCTCGCGCGCCCTCGACGCGCGGATCCGCGTCACACCCCCCGCTACGGGCTGATCGGGCCCTGATCGGCGGCCGAACGGCGGCTGATCGGCGGCGGCCAGGGGCCCGGGGGGCGAGCGGATAAGATCGGGAGGAACGAACAGAGGGAGGTGACCGCCTTGGGAGTCGTCAAGGACCCGAGCAGCCTGGGTGAGTTCGCGCTCTTCCGCGGCCTCGCACCGGCCGATCTCCAGCGCGTCAACGAGCGTCTCCACCGCCGGGTGGTGCCGGCCGGGGCCAACCTGATCACCGCCGATCAGCCCGGCGACGTCGTCTACCTGCTCGTCGAGGGGACGGTGAAGATCCTCGCCGAGCAGCCCGACACCCGCGAGGTGATCCTCGCCTTCCTCGGCGCCGGCGACACGGTGGGGGAGATGAGCCTGGTCGACTCGGCGGGGCGCTCGGCCAACGTGCTGACGATCGACGAGTGCACGTTCTACTGGATGAACCGCGCCGCCTTCCAGGACTGCCTCCAGATCCCGGAGTTCTCGAACAACCTGGTGCGGCTCCTCTGCGCGCGCCTGCGCCTCGCCAACGAGCAGATCCAGTCGCTCTCGAGCCTCGACGTGGCCGGCCGGGTGGCCCGCCAGCTGCTCGCCTTCGCCGAGCGCTACGGCCAGCCGCAGACGGACGGGACGCGGATCACGCTCCGGCTCACCCAGAGCGACCTCGCCCAGCTCGTCGGCGCCTCCCGCGAGCGGGTCAACCAGATCATGGTCGATCTGCGGCAGAAGGGCCTGATCGCGCTCGAGCCCGGCCAGCAGGTCGTGGTGCGCGACGCGGCCGGGCTCGCCCGGATCTGCCACTGAGCCCGGGCCGATCGGCCAGCCGAACCGTCAGACGGCCGCGCCCGGGCCCGGCCGGGGTCCGAGGTAGCGCACCACCAGGAGCGTGACGTCGTCCTCCTGCGCGGCGCTGCCGCGGAAGCGGGCGAGCTCCTCACCGAGCGCGGCGACGGCCTCCCAGGCCGGGCGGCCGTCGAGCTGGCGGGCGAAGGCACGGGCGAGCCGCTCGTCGCCGAACCGCTCGCCGTCCTCCCGCGCCGTCTCCGGCACCCCGTCGGTGTAGAGCAGGAGCAGGTCACCGGGGGCGAGCCGCGCCCGGCACTCGGCGAAGCCGGCCGGCAGCTGGGTCCCGAGCGGGGGGGCCGGGGCACCGAGGCGCTCCACCGCGGCTCCCCGGTGCCGCCCGATCAGAGCCGGCGGGTGCCCGGCGCTCACCAGCCGCAGCTCCCCCTGTGGGTCGAGGCGCGCCAGCAGCAGGCTCATGAACATCCGCTCGACCCGGAACTGCCGCACCACCTCGTTGAGACGGGCGACCACCGGGAGCGGCTCGGCCAGCTCGTCGCGCAGCAAGTAGAGGCAGCTGCGCACCCCGGAGAGCATGAGGCCGCTCGCCACGCCGTGGCCCGCCACGTCCCCGACCGCCAGCGCCAGCCCGCCCCCGGCCAGCGAGCCCCCGAGCAGGAAGGCGTCGTAGTAGTCGCCGCCGACCTCCGTCGCGGGGACCGAGCTCGCCTCCGCCTCCGCCCAGCCCACCGGCGGCAGCTCGGCCGGCAGCATCGCGAGTTGGATCGCGCGCGCGTCGGCGAGCTCGCCGCGCATCCGGCGCCGCTCGCGCTCCCGCCCCTGATCGCGCACGAAGCGCTCCCGGAACTCCCGCCGCTGGCGCCGCGAGAGCCAGATCCCGGCCACCGCCGCGCCGCCGTTGACGAAGAGGGCACCGGCCGCCATCCCGGGCAGGGCCCCGGCGAGCTCGCCGTCGCCCCCGGCCCAGGCCCGCCCCACCGCCGCCGCCACCACCGCGGCCGCAAGCAGCAGCGTCTCCCGCGGCCGCAGCCGGAGCCGCAGGAGGAGCAGCGGCGCGAAGAGGAAGAGCGGCAGCGAGAAGGTCGCCTCCTCGGTCGCGATGCCGAGGAGGAAGAGGAGCTCGCCGGCGACACCGCCGAGCAGGATCGCCCGGAAGCGGCGCGCGAACCCCGGCCGCCCGCGGAGCAGATAGGCGGCGACCGGCACCGCCAGCGCCAGGGCCGCCGCGAGCGCGCGCCGCGGCGCCCAGGCGCCCAGGGCCTGGATCAGCACCACCAGGGCCACGAGCCCCGCCGGCGCCACGAACCAGCGCACCAGGTGGTAGTTGCGGCCGTCCGACCAGCGCTCCACCGCCGCCTGCGGCGGCAGCTCGAACAGCTCGTCGTAGCTCGCGACCCGCATCCGCCCCCCTAGCCCATACGCAGGAAGTGCCAGCGCT
>JAHDVN010000163.1:6769-7847 GCA_023384635.1 Thermoanaerobaculia bacterium | reverse complement strand
GGGCGTACGTGCGGGCCGACGCGGCGCTGCCGATCCTCACCCAGGCCACGCCGCTCTCGGCGGCCCGGGAGGCGGCGGGGGCGGTCGCGATCCCCGGCCTCTGGCCGCTCTTCCTCGGCAACGTGAACGGCTCGCTCGGGGAGACGAGCGCGCTCGCCTGCCTGCTCGGCGGCCTCTACCTCTGCTGGCGCCGCTCGGCGGCCTGGGAGATCCCGGTCTGGACGATCGCCGGCGCGGCCGGAGCGGCGGCGCTGGCGAACCTCCTGGACCCGGCGACGCCCCTCACGGTCCCGCATCACCTGCTCGCGGGCGCCCTCCTCTTCTGCGCCTTCTTCATCGCCACCGACCCGGTCTCGAGCCCGCTCTCTCCCAAGGGACGGGCGGTGTTCGGACTCGGGGTCGGGGTGCTCGTGGTGCTGATCCGCACGCTCTCCGCCTATCCGGAAGGGGTGGTCTTCGCGGTGCTGCTGATGAACGCCGCCACGCCCCTGATCAACCGCGGCACGGTGCCGAAGCCGTTCGGCGGCGCCGCCGAGCCGCCGGGAGGTGCCAAGTGACCCCGCCGCGCGGTTCCCTGCTCGGCCAGGCCTGGCTGATCCTGATCCTCGGGATCCTGTTCGGCGGCGCCCTGGTCGGAGTCCATACCGGCCTCGCGCCGAAGATCGCCGCCAACCAGCGCGCCGAGACGCTCCGCCAGCTCCCCGGCCTCGTCCTGCCGGCCGAGCGGATGGCGGGGGCGACGGTATCGGTGGCCCGCGACCGCATCGCGGTCCGCTGGGCGGGCGAAGAGGCGCTCGAGCTCGCCGTGGCGGAGAGCGCGGTCGCCGGCCACCAGCTCTTCACCCTCGCCGGCTCCGACGGCGCGCCACTCGGCTACGTCGTGCGCGGCAAGGGCCCCGGCTACGCCGACGAGATCGACCTGCTGGTCGGGCTCTCGGGCGACCTCGAGCGCCTCACCGGCATCTTCGTGCTCGCCCAGAAGGAGACGCCGGCGCTCGGCGACGAGATCACGAAGGAGCCGTTCCGGCGCTGGTTCGCCGGCGCCCCGGCGGCGCGTCCGCTGGAGGTGGTCAAGAGC
>JAHDVN010000163.1:0-6759 GCA_023384635.1 Thermoanaerobaculia bacterium | reverse complement strand
GAGGCCCAGGCCGGGGTCGACGAGGGGCGCGTGCTGGCGCTCACCGCCGCGACCATCAGCTCGCGCTCGGTCTGCGACATCGTCAACGCCACCGTGGCCGCGGTGCGGCCGCAGCTGGCCGCCGCCACCCCCGTTGCCGCGGCGGCCGAGGAAGGAGAGACCGATGGCGGTCGCTGAGGTGGAGCTCCCCGCGGCGGTCGACGAAGGGCCGACCGCGGCCGAACGTTTCCTGGCCGGCATCCTGCCGGAGAACCCGGTCTTCCGGCAGCTGCTCGGGATGTGCCCGACGCTGGCGGTGACCGCGGCGATGAAGCCGGCGCTCACCATGGTGGCGGCCACCGCCTTCGTGCTGATCTCGGCCAACGTGCTGGTGAGCCTGATCCGCGGCCTGCTGAAGCCGCACCTGCGGATCCTGGTCTTCACGCTGACCATCGCCACCTTCGTGACCATCGCCGACCGGCTGCTCGCCGCGTTCCTCTACCCGATGAGCGTGGCGCTGGGGCCGTACGTGCCGCTGATCATCGTCAACTGCATCATCATCGCGCGCTGCGAGGTCTGCGGCAGCAAGCAGGGTCCGGGCAGGGCGTTCGCCGACGCGGTGGGCAACTCGCTCGGGTTCCTCCTCGCGCTCGGCTCGGTGGCCACGGTGCGCGAGATCCTGGGCATGGGCACCTGGTTCGGCCTGCCGGTCCTGCCCGAGATGATCCCCCGCTGGGTGGTCATGGTGATGCCTCCCGGCGCCTTCCTCGCGCTCGGCCTGCTCCTCGGGCTCGCCAACTGGCTCGAGGCGCGGCGCGCGCGGCGGGCGCTGCGGGTGGAGGGTTAGAGATGGAGCTCTTCGCCGATCTCCTGCTCATCGCCGTCGGTGCGGCGCTGATCAACAACTTCGTCCTCTCCTACTTCGTCGGCATCTGCCCGTTCCTCGGCGTCTCGCGCAAGATCGACACCGCCCTGGGGATGGGGTTGGCGGTGACGTTCGTGATCACGGTGGCCGGTTTCCTCTCCTGGACCCTCACCGAGTTCGTGCTCCGGCCCGGGGCCCCGCTGGCGAGCGCCGTCTGGAGGATGCTCGGCGGCGAGGGGGGCGCCGACCTCTCGGTGCTCTCCTACATCGCCTACATCTTCGTCATCGCCGCTTCGGTGCAGTTCGTCGAGATGTACGTGAAGAAGTTCTTCCCGCCGCTCTACAAGAGCTTCGGCGTCTTCCTCCCCCTGATCACCACCAACTGCGCGATCCTCTTCGCCTGCCTGCTCATCATGAAGGAGGTGGTCGGGGGCAACTGGGGGCTGGCCGAGTCGCTCACCCTGCCGATCTTCGGCGGCCTCGGCTTCACGCTGGCGATCGTGCTGATGGCGGGCATCCGGGTCGAGCTCGACCTCGCCGACGTTCCCAAGCCGCTGCGGGGCGCGCCGATCGCGATGCTCACGGCGGCGATCCTGGCCCTCGCCTTCCTCGGCTTCACCGGCATGGGGGCGAGCCTGAAGCAGGCGCTGACCCCCGCTGCGGCCGAGCCGCCGGCGGCGGTGGCGGCAGTGGAGGTGCAGAGATGACCGGCGAGACGATGGTCCTGGTCGGGATGGGGTCGGGGGTGATGCTGCTCCTGGCGGTGGCCGGAGGCGCCGTCCTCGGATGGGCGAACCGGCGCTTCCACGTCCCCGTGGACCCGCGCGTGGAGAGGATCAACCGCGCGCTCCCGGGCGCCAACTGCGGCAACTGCGGCTTCGTCGGCTGCGGCGAGTACGCCGAGGCGGTAGCCGGCGGGCAGACTGCGCTGACCCTCTGCGCTCCGGGCGGCCCCTCGGTCGTGCAGTCGCTCGCCGGGATCATGGGCGTGGATGCGGAGCCCACCTGGCCGTACCGGGTGATCGTCCACTGCACGGCGACGACCGACATGCGCCTGCGCCGGCATCCGTATCGCGGCGAGCCGACCTGCACCGCCGCCAACCTCGTCGCCGACGTCCAGGGCTGCACCAACGGCTGTCTCGGGCTCGGCGACTGCGAGGTCGCCTGCACCTACGACGCCATCCACGTCGTCGACGGCGTGGCGGTGGTGGACTACACGAAGTGCACCGGCTGCGGTGACTGCGTCGACGCCTGCCCGCGCGGCATCATCAGCCGCGTCCCGTTCAAGGCGGAGCGGATCCTCGCCGTGGGCTGCGCGAACCAGGACTTCGGCAACGACGTGAAGGCGGTCTGCACCATCGGCTGCATCGGGTGCAAGGCCTGCACCAAGCTCGCTCCGGCGCTGGTGATGAAGGGGAACCTCCCGGTCCTCGACTACGACAAGTACGAGGCGGGCTTCGACTTCCTCCCCGCGATCGAGAAGTGCCCGATGGAGTCGCTCGTCTGGGTCGGCAAGCCGACCGCCAAGGATCTCGAGGCCCTGACGGACGTCGAGATGCCCCAGCGCGCCGACGCCACCTTCGACACCACGGTCGACAAGACCGAGTGGTGGGGGTGAGGGCCGCTGCGGCCGGGGCGCTCAGCCGCCGGCCGGAATCGCCTCGCCGGCGAGCAGGCGGGTGAGGCCGGGGTCGCCCGGCCGCAGGAGGTTCGGCAGCGCGGGGGTGGCGGCGGCGCGGAGGAGGCCGTCGTCGCCGAGGCCGACGAGCAGGGCTTGCACCGAGCCGTCGGCCGGCAGGCGCGCGAGGCCTTCGGGGCCGAGCACGGCGAGCGCGGTGGCCCAGGCGTCGGCGGAAGTGGCGTCCGGGGCGACCACGGTGATGCTCGCCGCCCGGTCGGCGGGTCGCCCGTCGCGCGGGTCGACGATGTGGCTGTGGCGCTCGCCCGCGATCTCGACGAAGCGCGCGTAGTTGCCGCTGGTGCAGACCGCCCCCTCGCGCAGCGCGATCGTCCCCCACACCCCCGCGCGGCGCGGGTCGCGCACCGCGATGCTCCAGGGCCCACCGTCCGGGCCGTCCCCGAAAACCGCGAGATCGCCGCCGATCTCCACCAGCCCGCCGGCGAGCCCGCGGGCGCGCAGGACCCGGAGCGCCTCGTCGGCGGCGTAGCCCTTGGCGATACCGCCGAGATCGACGCGGGCGCTCGCGGCGCCCTTCGTCGCCCCCTCCTCGCCGAGAGCGAACAGCTCCCAGGACGAAGCAGCGCGCGCGGTGGCGATCGCCTCCGGGGTGGGCGGGATCCCCTGCTCGGCGGCCCGCCGCCAGAGCTCGAGGAGCGGTCGGCAGGTGACGTCGAAGGCGCCGCCGGTCAGCTCGTGGAAGCGCCGGGCGTGGGCCAGCACCGCCCGCGTGTCGCGCGAGAGAGGCACCGCCACGCCGGCCGCCGCCGCGTTGAGGCGGGAGATCTCGGAGGCGTCGATCCAGGTGCTCATCGCCGCCTCGATCCGGCGCAGCACCCCCTCGGCGGCGGCGAGGGCCTCGGCGGCGCGCGCCGCGTCGCGGGCGGGCGTGACGGCGCCGAGCGTGCAGGTCGTCCCCATGACCCCCACCGGGCGGCGCTCGGTGAACACGAGCTCGGCGGCGGTGTCGAGACGCCACCAGGCCACCGCCGCGAGGAGCGCGACCGCCGCGAAGGCGAAGGCGGCGAGCGGGGGGCGGTGCGAGGTGGCGGACATCGGTGCGGTCGGGCTCAGGGCGTGGCGGACCAGGGCGGCAGCACGCCGCTCTCGAAGCCGTCGGACCAGAGCGAGACGCAGTCGCCGAGCCAGAGGCAGCGCACCCAGACCGGGTGGTCGACGAAGGGGTTGCGGTTCGCCTGGTAAGTGTGGACGATCTCGTTGCGCCGCCGCTCGCGCGCGTCGACGGGATCCGCGAGGTGCCAGGCGAGGATCGCCGCGAGCCGGCCCATGTAGGCGACGGTGGCGTTGCCGCCGGTCCCCACGATGAGCCCCGTGTCGTCGGTCAGGCGCAGGTCGGGCTCGGCCGCGCCGGTGGCGCCGTGCGCACCCCCTTCGTAGCGCAGGTCCATGTAGAGCTGGGCGCGGGCGACGTCGCCGCGCCGCGCGCTCCAGGTCTCCCAGGCGGAGGCGGAGAACCAGTTCGAGTTGCCGGGGTAGACGCCGCTGCCGCCGCCGACGCCGTGGTTGGCGAGGGTCGCCCGCTCGGTGCAGCCGGCCGGGCAGCTCCCGAACGGCAGGTTGCCGCGGTCGCTGTTGTAGGAGGTGTCGGAGGCGAAGAGGTGGTGGCAGTCGGTGTACGGGTAGTTGCCCGCGCCGTCGCTCGGGAAGCCGTAGGAGTTGGGCCAGCTGTGCTCGCGGTTGTAGACGCCGGTGCCGCCCGCGATCTTCGTGTAGACGGCGTTCTTGTAGACGTCGAGGATCGAGGTGGTGTCGACCGGGTCCTGGTCGGCGAGGTTGAGGACGTCCCAGGTGTCGGTCTCCGCGGAGGTGTAGGGGACCTTGACGTGGTCGTCGATGGCGAGGTGGAGCGTGGCGCGCAGGGTCGCGGCATCGGTGGCGGCGACGCCGCGGTAGTAGTCGACGGGGAGGACCGTGTTCGGCATCCCGGGAGTGTTCGCCGCCTCGGGGGAGCTCTGGGTGGCGGCGCCGCCGCCCGGCAGGCCGGCGCGCTCGAAGTCGTTGCGCCGCCAGTCGCCGGCGGCGTCGGTGTCCACGCCGTTCGGGAAGCGCGAGGCGCCGCCGACCTTGTCCGGCAGCCCGTCGAAGCCGGGCGCCAGGACGACGGCGGCGTAGGGGACGTCGACCCCGGCGCCGTCGGTCACCGCGACGGCGTCGGAGATCGAGGTCCACGGCGTGGCGTCGAAGGCCCCGTCGTCGTCGGTGTCGAGGTCCTGGCCCACGGCGCCGGTGAACTCCGTGACGAGGAGCAGCGTGCGGGCCGTGTCGCCGAGGCTCCCGGGGGGGAGGAAGCCGCTGTGCCAGAGGCCGGCGCCGCTGGTGGTGCCGGCGGCGAGCGCGGCCTCGATCACCCCCGGGTCACCGGAGCCGTCGCTGTCGACGATCAGCACGTGGCTCGCGGCGTAGCTCGTGGTCGGCGTGCCCCAGATCTCGACGTACTCCTGGGCGTCGGCGCCGTCGAGGTCGAGGACGAACTCGTTGAGCTTCGCCCCGGGCGGCGGCGGCGGCTCGGTGGAGTTCGCCGCGCCCGGCGTGTTGGTCGCCTCGCCGGGCACCAGCGTGCCGGTGAACCCGGGCAGCCCGGCGCCGTCGAAGTCGTTGCGCGTCCAGTCGGCGACGGTGTCGGTGTCGGTGCCGTCCGGGATGCGGCTGGCGCCGCCGGGGAGGAAGGAGACGCCGTCGTAGTTGGCCGTGAGCGCGGCCGCCGCGTAGACGTGGTCGTCGACCGCCTCGTTGTCCACCGCCACGGCGTCGAGGAGGGCGGTCCAGGGAGTCGCATCGAGCACGCCGTCGTTGTTCGTGTCCAGATCCTGCCCCACGCTGCCGCTGAATCCCTCCACGAGCAGCAGCGTGATCGAGGTGTTCTCGATGTCGCGCGGCGGCGGGAACCCGGATGCCCAGTGGCCGGTGGCGTTGGTGGTTCCCACCGGAAAGGCGAAGTCGACCGTCCCGGGGTTGCTGCTGCCGTCGCCCTCGAGCTCGAGAATCGCGAGCCCCGAGTAGTCGGTGTCCGGTGTCCCGCGCAGCTCGACGAAGGCGTAGGTGTCCGTCCCCGTGTGGTTGGCCACGAACTCGTTGATCACCTGGCCGGGCGCAGCCGCGGGGCAGACGAGGACGAGCGCGAGCAGGGCGAGGGAACGGAGCGGGAGAGCGGACATGGAACCTCCTGGGGCTGTGGGGGGATGCGGCCGTACCCGGCGGAGCGTAGCAGCGCGGCGCCGGCGGAGAGACCGCCCTCTTGGGGGGGGCTTGACAGACGCGGCGGAGTGCATAACCATATGCGGGTATGGTTATGCACAGGAGCTCAGCCCTTCCCACTCTTGCGCTCTCCCTCCTGCTGGGAGGGGGGGCGGCGGCGGGGGCGGCCGAGGCGACACGCCCGGTCGATCTCGCCTCGGTCATGCGCCAGGCGCGCGAGCAGGCGCGCGAGGTGGCGGCGGCCCGGGCCCGCCAGGAGGCCGCCGACGCGCGCGTCTCCCAGGCGAAGGCCTACCGCCTCCCGCAGCTGCGCCTGCAGGAGATCTATGCGCGGACCGACTCGCCGGCCGAAGCGTTCGCCTTCCAGCTGAACCAGGAGCGCTTCTCCTTCCCGGAGTTCGTCTCCGGGGACCCGAACGACCCCGACGCCCTCTCGACGGCGATCACTCGCCTGGAGCTCGAGGTTCCGATCTGGACCGGCGGGGAGCTCTCGAAGCGGGCCGCGCAGGCCGGACTCGCCGCCGAGGCGGCGGCGATCTCCTCCGGCTGGACCTCGGATCAGGCCGCGGTCGCCGCCGCCGAGGCGTACGTGCGCCTCGCCCAGGTGCGCGAGCAGGTGGCGCTGCTCGAAAAGGCCCGCGGCACGGTGGCGGCCCACGTCGACCTCGCCCGCGCCTACAGCGCGCAGGGGATGCTGGTCCGCTCCGAGCTGCTCCGCGCCGAGGTCGAGCTGGCGCGCATGGACGACCGGCTCGCCGAGGCGCGCGGCCACGGCCGGGTGGCCGAGGCCAACCTCGCCTTCCGCCTCGCCGACCCGCTGGGGACGAGCTACGAATTGGCGCCGCTGCCGGATCCGGCCGATCTCGCCGAAGGGCGCGAGGGCTGGATCGCCTCGGCCGCGGGGCGGCGCGACCTCGAGGCGGCGCGCGCGCTGCGCGCCGCCGGCGAGCGGGGGGGCGTGGTCGCGGTGGGAGGGCTCGTCCCCCGCCTCGGCCGGGTGGCCCGCCACGATCTCGTCGAC
>JAHDVN010000162.1 GCA_023384635.1 Thermoanaerobaculia bacterium | reverse complement strand
CGCGGGCGGCCGGCGGGGGGGCGGCGGGGGGGGGCGCCGCGCCCGGGGGGGGGGGCCGGGGGGCGGCCCCCCCGGGGGGCCGGGCGGCCGGGGGGGGGGCGCGCGGGGGCCGCGGGGGGGGCCGGGCGCGCGCCGGTGACGAGCAGCCCCTCGGCCCCCTCGAGCCCGCGCTCGCGGGCCATCGGCCCGGTGATCTCCTGGGCGGTCAGGCCGAGCCGGCGGATCTCCCCCTCCCGGCCGCGAGCGGGCTCGAGCGGCTGCGGCAGGAGCGCGGCGGTGCGCAGCTCGCCGCCGCGCTCGAAGGCGATCTCCACGGGGACCCCACTCGGCAGCGCCGCCACCGCGCGGTAGACCGCCGGGATCTCCTCGAAGAGGCGGGCGGCCACCGCGAGCTCGCCGATCCGCAGCAGGAGATCGCCGGCGCGCAGGCCGGCGGCGGCGGCCGGCGAGCCGGGAACGACGCCCGCGACCAGGGCCCCCTCGAGACGCCTCCTCCGCTCGGCCGGGAGAAGCGTCGCACCGATCCAGGAGCGGCGGACCTCCCCCACGGCGAGAACCTGGGCGAGAACGTCGACCGCCACGCTCGCCGGGATCGCGAACCCCAGGCCCTGGCCCCCGAGCTCGTTGATGCCGACCACCTGCCCCTCGAGGTCGATCAGCGGACCGCCGGAGCTCCCGGGGAGGATGAGGGCGTCGTGCTGGATCCAGGAGGTCAGGAGCCCGGCCGGCCCGCCCGGCTCGGCCGGCAGCAGCTCGCTGCCGGCCTCGTCCGTGAAGACCCGCCGGGGGTTCGAGACGATCCCGAGCGTCACCGAGGAGGCGAGGACGAACGGGTTGCCGAGGGCGAGCACCGGCTGGCCCACCGCGAGCGCGTCGGAGTCGCCGAGCGCGGCGGCCGCGAAACGCCGCTCGGGACCGGCGCGGAGACGCAGCACGGAGAGGTCGCTCGGCGGATCGTGGGCGACCACGTCGGCCTCGAGCTGCTCGCCGCCGCTCAGCGTCGCCCGGATCCGCACCGCGTCGACCGCCACGTGGTGGTTCGTGAGCAGGTGTCCCTCGGGCGTCACCACCACTCCCGACCCCGCCACCGGCGAGCGCACCGCCCGGCCGTCCACGAAGCGCTCGCGGACCACCGAGAGGTTCACCAGCGCCGGATAGACCGCGCCGACCACCCGCTCGATCGCCGGATCGCGCGGCAGGACCGGCGCGGACGGCGCGGGCGCCGCACCGCGGGCAGCCGAGCTGGCCAGGAGCAGCGCCAGGAGGGGGCCGGGGAGCCCGCCGCGCCGGCCCGTCACTGCCCCTCCTGCGGCCGCACCCACCGGACGGCGAAGAGGCTCTCCCAGAGCTTGCCGGTGAGCAGGAAGAGGCCGCTCTCCGGGTCGTGGGCGATGCCGTTGAGGACGTCGACCCGCGCCCGCTCGGCCGGGGGCAGGAGCGCGGAGGCGTCGATGCGGGCGACCAGCCGGCCCGTCTCGGGATCGATCACCGCGATCTCGTCGGCCCTCCACAGGGTGGCGTAGAGGCGCCCCTCGACCCACTCCAGCTCGTTCAGCGCCGAGACCGGCCGCCCGCCGTCGGTCACCCGCAGCGAGCCGAGCGGAGCGAAGCTCTCCGGGTCGCGGAAGACCAGCCGGTCGCTGCCGTCGCTCTGGATGAGGCGCTCGCCGTCGAATGCCAGCCCCCACCCTTCGCCGCGGTAGCGGTGCTCGCCCTTGCGCCGCAGCGTGGCGAGATCCCAAACCGGTGCCCGCCCCTCCATCCAGGTGAGCTGGACGAGGCGGTCGCCGACCCTCGCCAGGCCCTCTCCGAACTCGTCCGGCGCCAGCCCCGCCCGGCGGAGGACCCGCCCCGTGGCGAGCTCGACCTCCCGCACCTCGGACTGTCCGTAGAGGCCGGTCGACTCGTAGAGGTGGCCGCCGTGGAAGAGGAGTCCCTGCGTGAAGGACCCCGGCTCGTGCGGGTACTCGGCGACGATCTCGACCCCCCACACCGGAGCCGCCGGAGGCGCCGGCGCGGGCGGCTCGGCCGCCGAGCCCCGGCAGGCCCCGTGACCCAGGGTGACCGCGGCCGCGGCGAGCAGGGAGAGCGGCTTCACGGCTCTGCGGAGCAACCTCTCTCCCCACCACCGAGCCCGGCACCGATCGGCTCGCCGGGGGGCGCCGGGGGAGCACCAGACCCGGCCGGGACGGCGGGCGCCGGGCGCGCGAGGTGTCGGCCCAGCCGCCCCGTGAGGTAAGCGAGGTGCGCCTTCTCCCCGCGGTCGAGCGGCTCGAGCGCGTCGAGCCGCTGCAGCAGGTCGGCGAGCGCGGACTCGACGCGCGCCCGCACCGCCGGCGTGGCCGCGGGGGCGTCCGCCAGCGCCAGGAGGCGGTCCACGGCGGCCCGCTGCGCCACCCAGCCGAGCTCCGCGAGGCGCGGCCCGGCGGAGGTCGGATCGGCGAATACGGCGGCCACCAGCCGGTCGAGCAGCTCCTCGAGCCCGGGCAGGTCGGGGCTGCGCCGGTGGAAGTCGACCAGCCGCGCCGCTCGCGCCGGGTCGAGGAGGGCGGCGAGAACGAGATCCGACAGCGACGCCGCAGCGCCCAGGGCGTCGAACGCCGGGCGGGTGGCGTGCCGGAAGAGCTCGCCGTGCGGCGCTTCGCCCGGCGGCCGCGGGGCGAGCCGCTGCAGGAGTGGCTCGGGGAGGTCGAGCTCCGCGGGCGCGAGCGCCGCCAGGAGCGCGTCGATCGCGCGCCGCTGTTAGTCGCCGCGGGTGCGGCGCAGGCGCGCCGCCGGGTCGCCCTGGAGCGCGTGGCGATACTCCAGGCCGCCGACCACCTTCGCCGCCGCGGCGATCTGGAACCGATGGAAGAAGTAGAGCGGGGCGAGCCGTTCCTCGAGCTCCGCGAGCGGCGCGCCCGCGGGGAGGTTCCGCTCGCCGAAGCGCGAGAGCGCGAGGCGGCGGATCGTCCGCGTGCGCTCGAGCGCGGTGACCGGGTCGGGGCCGTTGTCCCAGAGGTTCGCGTGCGGGTGGGCGGCGCCGGCGGGCCGGGCGTCCACGTCGGCGAGGAAGAGGAGATCCGGGGGCGGGCTCTCGCCGGTGCCGCCCTCCGCCGGCGCGTAGAGGCGGGCCAGAGCGTAGCGGTCCCACTCCCCCACCCCCACGCCGTACGCGCGCGAGAGGTCGAGGGCGCCGCTCTCGGTGACCCGCACGTAGGGAGCCGGGTAGTCCATCACGGAGGCGCGGCCGCCGTAGCTGCTGGCGGCGAAGTTGTGCGCGAGCCCGAGCGCGTGGCCCACCTCGTGGGCGGCGAGCTGCCGCATCCGGGCGAGAGAGATCTCGACCGGATCGTCGGCGCCACCGCTCCCGAGCAGCTCCGCGCCGACCAGCGCCTCGAAGAGGAGGCGGTCGTGGCGCGCGCGGCGGGCGTCGAGCAGCACGTGCCCCTTCACCCGCTCCCCGGTGCGAGGGTCGACGACGCCGCCGCCGTACGACCAGCCCCGCGTGGTGCGGTGGACCCACTGGATGACGTGGTACCGGGCATCGAGCGGATCGGCCCCCTCCGGCAGGAGATCGACCCCGAACACCCCGGGCAGGCCGATCGCCGCGAAGGCCTCCGCCCACCAGCCGGCCCCTTCCAGCACCGCGGTGCGGAGCGGCTCCGGGATCGCGCGGTCGACGTGGTAGACGATCTGCGGCCGCGCCTCGGACTCCGGCCCGGCAGTTGCCTCCACGAGCCGGTGGCGGATCGCCAGCCGCCGCGCCGTCGCCCCGGCGAGGGGGGCGGAAAGGTCTTCGTAGCCGAGCGCGAGCGCGCCCGCGCGCGGGTCGTGCGCCAGCGGGGCGTAGCCCGGCCCGGGCAGGGCGAGGAGGGAGATCCGCTGCACGAAGGCGAGCCCTTCGCCCGGCCGGCCGGCGGCGCCGACACCGGCCGGCGGCGCCGGACCCGCGAAGGTGAGGACCGCCTCGAGCTCGAGGTTGTCCGGGAACGACCGGCACCCCTCGGCGCGCAGCCCGCTGCGCGCCGGGTCGAGGCTCCAGGGAGCGGAGCCGGGGAGCGCGGCCGCCAACCCCACGGCGTCGCGCACCACGAACGGGGTGAAGTCGACGAGGACGGCTCCGCTCTCGGCGTCCTCCGCGAGCACCTCGCCGCCCCAGAGCACGAGCGGCGCGAACGACTCCGCCACCGCCCGCAGCGCCGTCTCGTCGCCCGACGGGGCGCGGAAGGCGAGATTCGGAGCCTCCGCGAGCACTCTGCCCCCGACACGCCGGAAGCGCAGCAGCCGGCCGTTGCCTCCCTGGCCGCGGTCGAGCGGCACTTCGGCGAGACCGAGGCCCGTCACCAGCCGCTCGACGTAGAGGAAGTCGCCCAGCTCTCCGGAGGGGCCCAGCGGCGCCGGCAACTCAAGCAGAAGCCGCCCGCGCACGCTGTCGACGTACGTGGCGAGCAGCCCCTCCCGCCTCGCGAGGTCCCCGGTGACCGCCCGCAGCGGCGGCAGGCGCTCTTCGCCGCCGGGATGGAGATCGGGAATCGGCCGCTCGACCGGGGGCGGCGGGCCCGAGGCGCAGGCCACGGCGAGCCCCGCCAACAAGGGGATGGAGAACAGCAGTCGGTTGGACATCGTTCGGGTCGGGCTCCCGCGCCGGATTCTACTCCCCGCCGCCGGGAGCGCGGGCAGCGCTCGCGGCCGGCGGGGGAAGGCGCTGGAGCGGCGGCTCGCCCAGGCGCGCGGCGGTCCAACTCGCCAGCGCGACGGTGCCGAACGCCCAGAGGGCGCCGAGCAGGGCGGCCAGGGCGAAGCCTCCCCAAGGGGCGTCGGGGAGCGCCGCGAGCTCGCGCACCCTGGCGACGACGTCGTCGGAGAGGAGCAGGTCGCGCGCCGGCGCGGCGCGCCACGGCGGCAACTGGCGCGCGAGGAGCGAACCGATCTCGTACGCGTCGCCGGGCAGCGAGACGAGCGGCGCCAGCCCCCAGGGCAGGAAGAAGCCGAAGCCGAAGCCGCGGGCTGCGCGCGCCGCGCGCCGCACCGCCCAGAGCCCGGGCCAGAGGGTCAGCAGAAAGGGAGAGAGATCGGTCACGAGGTAGACGAGATCGGAGCCGCCGGTGTCGAACCCCGAGAGACGACCCGCGTACTCGCTCGCGGGCTCGACGAACGGAAAGATCGCCGCGAGCAGCCGGCCGCCGTAGAGCGCGTCGATCTCGAGCCGGGTGACGGTGCCGCCGGCGAGCGCGCAGCCGGCGGCGTGGAGCAGCTCGTGCAGCGGGACGTAGCACCACCAGCCGGCGAGCAGGCCGGCGAAGAGGCGCGCGAGGGCGGCGCCGCCCCCGGCGTCGACCAGCCGCTCCATGCCGGCGAGCGGATCGCCCCAGGCGGCGCGCAGATGCGGCCAGACGCGCCGTTCCCTCATCCGCCGACCTCCCACTCCTCGGGCGGCGGTGTGAAGACCCGGCCGTCGGGGAGGAGGAAGTCGAGAGCGATCCGCACGCGCAGGACGGGGCCGCCGGCCAGGAGCTCGATCGGTCCGCTGGCGATCTCCCCGCCCCCCTCGACCAGCGGTGCGAAGAGGCGCACCTCGTCGGCGCGCAGAGCCCCCCGCAGCTCCCCGCGGGCGTCGGAGCGGGCGAGGTCGTAGCGCACGAAGTCGCCGAGCTCGACCTCGCGCACGCGCGCCCCCGGCGCCGCGAGGGCCACGAAGTTGTGCTCCAGCGTCGCGATCTCGGTGGCGAGGTCGGTCGCGTTGCGCAGGCGGATCCGGAAGCGGAATCGGCCCGGGGGCGCCGGCAGCGACTCGACCTCGGCGCGCAGCTCCGGCGTCGCGGGGCCCGGCTCGAGCGCGGCGGCCACGGCCGCGCCGGAGAGCGAGAGCACCTCGCCCGCCTCGGGGAGCCGGTAGTAGAGCTGTCCGCGGTGGTGGGCCAGGCCCCAGCTCCCGGCCAGCCGCTCCAGCTCCTCGACGAGATGGACGGGCGCCCGCACCATCCGCAGCCGCTCCCGCGGCTCGAGCCTCCACCCCTCGACCGCGAGGCGCCCGCGCGTGCGCAGCTCGACCACCTGGCGGTCGACGCCGAGGAGCAGCGAGCCGGCGACCATCTCGAGCGATCGGTGCCCGAGCAGGGGCGCGAGGCGGAACGCCGTCCGCTCCTCGCGCACTTCGCCCCGCGCGTCCAGCCGCGAGAGGGTGGCGACGGTCGAGACGCCGAGCAGGAACGGCTCGCCGATCTCCTCGAGGCGCCGCGCGTCCTGCTCGGTGCGGAAGAAGTCCCAATAGGCGAGCTCTTCCCGCTCCCCCGGGCGCTGGCCGAAGAGGAAGACGACCCAGAAATCCGTGAGGTCGGCGAGACGGGGGAGCTCGCGGTCGCCGAGCGCTGCGCGCGGGACGGTGGTCGAGAGCAGCCGGTCGGCGGGAAGGGTCTCGCGCAGCGGACCGAGCAGCTCGAAAAGGCGGGCGGGAGACGGCACGGGGTCGAGGTCGAGGTGGATCCCCACCGGCCTGACCCCCCGGCCGTCGGCCTCCGCGAGCAGCGACCGGATCTCGGTGGCGAGAGCGCGCGGCACCGCCTCTCCCTCGGGGACCGTCCCGCGCACGACCAGGGTCGTCCGCCCGGCCGGAGCCCTCACGGCGAGCGGCGCCTTCGCGAGCCGCACCGCGCCGCCCGCTCCCTCCAGCCGACCGGCCTCCGTAAACCGCTCCTCGACTCCCACCGCGCGGAGCCGCTGCTCCACCGCGGGATCGAGCGGCAGCGCCGCGGGCGAGGCCCACAGCGCCGAGCCCGGACCCCGCTCGCGCTTCGCCTCGCCGCCGCCGCAGGCGAGCAGCGCGCCGGCCAGGACGGCGAGCGCCCCCGCAGCGGCGCCGCGCCTCGCTCCGCCTCGCGCGCTCATGACTCCGGCAACCTCAGCACGACCTCGAGCCCTCCCGCGGCCAGGTTCCGCGCCGCCAGCGTGCCGCCGTGGCCTTCGGCGATCCGCCTCGCGATCGGCAGGCCGAGCCCCGTCCCCCCTGCCTGGGTCGAGAAGTACGGCTCGAAGATCCGCGAGAGCAGCTCGGGCGCCACACCCGGCCCCGTGTCCTGCACCGCGACTTCGATCTGTCCCTCCCTCTGGCGCAGCTCGACTCGCACTCTTCCTCCGTCTCCCGCGGCACGGAGGGCATTCTCCATCAGATTGCGCAGCGCGCGCCCGAGGAGCCTCGAATCGAAGCGCAGCGGGAGGCTCCCGGGACCGGACATCTCGACCCGGGCCGTCCTCTCCGGCGCCTCGCCGTACGCGTCGACGATCTCCCGGACCACCGCCGCCAGGTCGCCCGGCGTCCGCTCCAGCGTCGGGACTCCCGCGTAGGACGCGAACTCCCCGGCGATCTCGCGCAGCTCGTCGACTTGGCGGAGGATGTTCGCGACGCAGCGCTCGAGCGCTTCGGGGAACCGCTGCCGGTCGCGCTGCCAGACCTCGCGCAGGTGCTCGGTGGAGAGCCGGATGGGAGTGAGCGGGTTCTTGATCTCGTGGGCGATCAGGCGTGCCATCTCGGCCCACGCCTCGAGCCGCTGGCCGCGCAGCACCTCGGTGTCGTCCTCCACGACCAGCAGGTGTGCGGCGTCCCCCCGGCCCGGCACCTCGACCCACGCCACCGACCACTCGCGGTCCTGTCCTCCCTCCACCGGAACGCGGATCGCCCCCCGGCTGCCGGGCGCCAGACCGCCCCGGAGGAGGCGCACCAGAGGCGCCAGCTCCGGCCGCGCCATCAGGGCCGTCGCGAGGTGCTCGCCGCCCTCGACCCCGAGCAGCCGCCGGGCCGCCGGGTTGGCGAGCAGCACCACGCCGCCGGCGTCGAGCGAGATCACGCCGGCGGTCACCTGGTCGACGATCCTCTCGACCAGCTCCTTCTCGCGCACCAGCCGGTC
>JAHDVN010000636.1 GCA_023384635.1 Thermoanaerobaculia bacterium | reverse complement strand
GAGCTCGGCGAGGACGAGTTGGGCGTCGTCCACCTGGGCGGCGATCAGTTGGACACCGAGCCGCTGCTGATCGAGCAGATCCAGCTGGCGGTTCCGGCCCGGCCTCTCTGCCGGCCGGACTGCCGGGGGATCTGCCCGCAGTGCGGGGCGGACCGGAATACCGAGCCGTGCCGCTGCGACGAGGGAACGGCCGATCCGAGATGGGCGGCGCTCGCGGGATTGCGGGAGCGCCGCGGCGGCGAGTAGCCGATTTAGACGAGGAACACGAGAGGTCCTGCAGCCATGCCGAATCCGAAGCGACGTCATTCGAAGGCCCGCCGCGACAAGCGCCGCACCCACGACGCCCTGAGCGTGCCCGCCACCTCCGTCTGCCCGGCCTGTCACGAGCCGAAGGCCCCGCACCGCGTCTGCCCGCACTGCGGGACCTATCGCGGGCGGGAGGTCGTCGAGGTCGCGAAGACCAAGTAGGGCTCTCCGCGCGAGCCGATCGCCCCACGCCGCGCCCGGACCCGAGCCGGTGCCAGACAACCACCTCAGGATCGCCGTGGACGCCATGGGGGGCGACCACGCGCCGGCCGAGATCGTCCGCGGCGCCTATCGCAGCGCGGCGGAGGACGGCACCTGGATCCTCCTCGTGGGGGACCGCGAGCGGCTCGGCGCCGAGCTCTCTCGCCTGGGGGCCGAGAGCCCGCGCATCGAGATCGTCCACGCCGAGGAGGCGGTGGGTATGGCCGAGCCGGCGGTGACGCCGATCCGGCGCAAGCGCCGGGCCTCGGTGCGGGTCTGTGCCGAGCTGGTGCGCGACGGCCGCGCCGGGGCGATGCTGACCGCCGGCCACACCGGGGCGGCGATGGTGGCGGCGAAGATGGTCCTGGGCACCCTGCCCGGCGTCGATCGGCCGGCGCTCGCGGCGGTGCTCCCGAACCGGCGCGGCCGCACCGTGCTCCTCGACGTCGGGGCGAACGTGGACAGCCGGCCCGAGCACCTGCGCCAGTTCGCGGTCATGGGGCACTTCTACGCCCAGGAGGTGCTGGGGATCCAGGAGCCGCGCGTCGGCCTCCTCTCGATCGGCGAGGAGGAGGAGAAGGGCAACGAGGTGACGCGCCGGGGTCTGCGGGCGCTGCGCGAGTCGGGGATCCGCTTCGCGGGCAACATCGAG
>JAHDVN010000635.1 GCA_023384635.1 Thermoanaerobaculia bacterium | reverse complement strand
CCCGACGAGCGCGTCGAGCTCGCCTTCCGCGGCCGGGCGGAAGGCGAAGCTCCCGAGGCGCCAGTCGGCCGTGACCTCGACCATGCGCTGCACGAGCGCCGTGAGCTCGCGCCCCGGGGCGCCCTCGCGCCCCGCCTCCGCCGCCTGCAGGGCGGCGAGGCGCCTCGCGAGCGGGTTCGTCGCCGGCAGGTGGATGTCGCCGCCGACGAAATGGAGCCGCCGGCGCTGCCCCCGCACCGTGAGCTCGAGGGTGCCGCTGGCGCGACTCTCGTGCAGCTCCCGCACCAGCTCCGGCAGGGAGCGTTCGGCGAGATCCCCTTCGATCGGTTTCATTCGCGGTCGGTCCCGCGCGGGATTCTAGCCGAGCCGCCGGGGGCGGCCGTCGGGGCGGCGCAATCCGCTTCCCGCCCGCCGCCGCGGTCGAACCAGGAGCGGAGGCGGGCCGCGAGCACCGGGCCCACCGTGGCAGCCAGCTCCGCCTCGCTCGCCGCGGCGACGCCCGCGGCGGAGCCGTGGCGCCGGAGCAGGAGCTGACGGCGGCGGGGGCCGATGCCGGGAATCTCCTCGAGTCGGCTGGCGAGCGCTTCGCGCGAGCGACGGCGGCGGTGCCGGGCGAGGGCGAAGCGGTGCGCCTCGTCCCGCAGCCGCTGCAGCAGCTGCAGCCCCGGGTCGCTCGCCGGCAACCGGAGGGGCTCGGCGCGGCCGGGCACGAAGACCTCCTCCGCGCGCTTCGCCAGGCCGACCACCGGGATCTCCTCCAGGCCGAGAGCGGCCAGCGCCTCGAGCGCGGCGTTGAGCTGGCCGCGTCCGCCGTCCACCAGCAGGAGATCCGGCGGGCCCTCCCCCTGGCCGGTCGCGGGCTCACCCCCGAGGTGGCGCTCGATCGCCTGGCGCAGCGAGGCGAAGTCGTCCTGCCGTGCGGTGCCGCGGATCCCGAAGCTCCGGTAGGCCGACTTGCGCAGGCGCCCCTCTTGCCAGACGACGAGGGCAGCGAACGTCTGCGCGCCGAGATGGAGGCGTTCCGCGCGATCCATTGGCTCCCCGAGGAGCAGACGATCGCCAAGGCCCGCTCCTCTCGCTGCGCGGAAGCGTTCGATCTGCACATCTACCCGGCCGGCGGCCCCTACGCCGACAACCGCACCCGCTGGTCGTTCATCAT
>JAHDVN010000161.1:5077-7898 GCA_023384635.1 Thermoanaerobaculia bacterium | reverse complement strand
CGAAGAAGTCGAACGTCTTCTGCAGCTCGGTGGCGAGGTCGCCCGAGACCGCGTCGAGGACCCGGCGGGCCTCGGCCGGGCCGAAGCGGTCGACGCTCTCCCCCCGCTTCAGGCGCTCGGCCTGTTCGAAGGAGAGGTTGAACTCCCGCTGCAGCGCCTCGGTGAACTGGTTGCCACCCGAGCCGATGTCGCGCCAGAAGACCGTGCCGCCGCGCGACAGGACGTTGATGTTCGTCACCCCGGCCCCGATGTTGATGAGGGCCACCACCCGCCGCGGGTCGAGGTCGTAGTTCGCCTCGTAGGCGTTCTGGATGGCGAAGACGTCCACGTCCACGAGCGCCGGCGTCTTGCCGGTCTGGCTGATCACCGAGACGTAGTCGTTGACCTTGTCCCGCTTGACCGCCACCAGCAGGACGTCCATGTTGTCCCGCCCGGGCTCCCCCTCGGAGAGCACCACGTAGTCGAGACGGACGTCGTTGATGTCGAACGGGATGTACTGCTCCGCCTCCCACTGGATCTGCTCGGCGAGATCCTCCTCGGGCATGGCGGGCATCGAGATCTTCTTGATGATCACCGAGTGGCCGGAGAGCGAGGTGGCGTACCGCTCGGCCTTGACCCCGGTGGCCTCGTTGAGGCGGCGGATCGCGTCCACCACCAGCGACGAGTCCATGATCGAGCCGTCGACGATGGCCTCCGGCGAGAGGGGCTCGACCCCGAGCCGCACGAGGGACCACTCCCCCTTGCGTTCCTTGAGCTCGACCAGCTTCATGGCCGAGCTCCCGATATCGAGTCCTACGAGGCCTTTGGAGCGCGCGAAGAGCACGGTCGTCTCAACCCCCTTCCCCGTCGAACGCCGTTTCGAAAAAAGAGCGCCTCACTTGCCGGGACGTTGCCGGGCACGCTAGCAACCAAACCCCACGCTGTCAAGCGCTTGTGAGGAATCTGCCACACCCCCCGGGGGATGGGCACCGCCCTGCCCACTGTGCAGAGGCACCGGGGCGGCTGCCCAGCGGGCTGTGCAGCGCCGGCCCCCCGCTTGATCCCCCCGAGACCCTCGGCTACACTACCGCCTCTTCCGCGGCACGCGGAACCGGAGGATCCATGCCCAGGCAGTGTCATTTCTGCGGCAAGCAGACCGTAATCGGACGCCAGGTCAGCCACGCCCACAACGTGAGCTCCCGCACCTTCGAACCCAACCTGCGCCGGGTCCGGGCGCTCGTGGACGGCTCCCCCCAGCGCATCGACGTCTGCAGCCGCTGCCTGCGCTCGGGCAAGGTGGTCAAGCCGCCCCGGCGCCCGCAGGGAGAGGGAGAGGCCACCCCGGCCTGAGGCCGCCCCGGGGGCCCGCCCGCGGCCCCCGCTCACGGCCCCTCCCCCCGCGCCCCCGGAGCCGCCATCCGGCGGTCCACGCCCAACACTCCCGGAACGCCCCGCAGGTTGCGCCGGATCTCCTCGAGGTGGCGCCGGTCGCGCACCTCGACCAGGACCTCGATCCGCCCGCGCCCGGGGCGCGCCGTGTCCGCCTCGATCTCCCGGATGTTGCTTCCCGCCTTGGCGATGACCTCGGTCAGCCGGGCCAGCATCCCGGGGCGGTCCTCCGTCTCGATGGTGAGCGAGACGGCGTAGACCGAGTCCTTCTGCCGGGCCCACTCGACCTCGATCTCCCGCTCCGGGTTGTAGAGCAGGTTGCGGACGTTCGGGCAGTCGACCGAGTGGACCGACACCCCGCGTCCGCGGGTGACGTAGCCGACGATCTCCTCGCCCGGCAGCGGGTTGCAGCACTTGGCGAGCACCGCCAGCAGGTCGCCGTGGCCGCGCACCGAGATCGGCCCGCCGCCGAACGGCAGGATCCGCCCCACCGCCTCGCGCAGCGGTCCCGGCCGCGCGGGCTCGGTGGCGAGCTGCTCCTCGCTGAGCAGGGCCGCGAGCACCTGGCGCACGGTGAGCTTCCCGAAGCCGATGCGGGCGAAGAGGTCGTCCGGACGGGGCAGCCCCTCGGAGGCCAGGAAGGCCTTCATCTTCGGCCCCTCGTAGACCTTCTTCGGGCTCGCCTTGTAGCGCCGCAGGTCCTTCTCGAGCAGCCGCCGGCCCAGCTCGGTCGCCTGCTGCACCTGCTGGGTGTTGAGCCACTGGCGGATCTTGCTCTTGGCGCGCGAGGTGACGACCAGATTGAGCCAGTCCCGGCTCGGGTGGCGGGAGGCGCTGGAGACGATCTCGACGATGTCGCCGTTGCGCAGCGGAGTGCGCAGCGGCACCAGCCGGCCGTTGATCCGCGCCCCCGAGCAGCGGTGCCCGAGGTCGGTGTGGATGCGGTAGGCGAAATCGAGCGGCGTCGCCCCGCGCGGGAAGGCGAGCACGTCCCCCTTCGGGCTCAGCACGTAGACCTCGTCCGGGTAGAGGTCGATCTTGAGCGCGCTCAAGAACGAGCGCGAGTCGGTGACCTCCCCCTGCCAGTCGAGCAGCTGGCGCAGCCAGAGGATGTTCGGGTCGGTCTGCTGGCCGGTCCCGAGCTTCCCCTCCTTGTAGCGCCAGTGGGCCGCGATCCCCTCCTCCGCCACCAGGTCCATCTCGCGCGTCCGGATCTGCACCTCGAACGGCTGGCCGTGCTGGCCGAGCAGCGTGGTGTGCAGCGACTGGTAGAGGTTCGGCTTGGGCATCGCGATGTAGTCCTTGAACCGCCCCGGGATCGGCCGCCAGAGCTGGTGGACCACGCCGAGCGCCGCGTAGCTGTCGCGCAGGCTGGTGGTGATGATGCGGAAGGCGAGGTAGTCGTAGAGCTCGGAGATGTCGATCCCCTGCCGGCGCAGCTTCTGGAAGATCG
>JAHDVN010000161.1:0-5067 GCA_023384635.1 Thermoanaerobaculia bacterium | reverse complement strand
TGACGCGGAAGCTGATCTCGGCCTCGATCCCGGCCTCGGCGAGCGCCGACACGAGCCGCTCGCGCACCTCGCGGATCGCCTCCTGGCCGACCTTCATCCGCTCGTCGACCTTCTCGTGCAACGCCGTGTACTGCAGCGGGTAGAGGTAGTAGAACGCGAGGTCCTCGAGGTCGCCCCGCACGCGGGCCATCCCCAGCCGGTGCGCGATGGGGGCGTAGATCTCGAGCGTCTCCTGCGAGATGCGCCGGCGCGCCTCGGGCGACATCGGCCCCAGCGTCATCATGTTGTGGAGCCGGTCGGCGAGCTTCACGAGGATGACGCGCAGGTCCTTGGCCGAGGCCAGGATCATCTTGCGGAAGGTCTCGGCCTGGGCCTCGTCGCGCCGGACGTAGGCGTGCTTGCCGATCTTGGTGACCCCCTCGACCAGCTCGGCGATCTCCGGGCCGAACTCCGCGGCGAGGGCCTCGGAGGTGGCCAGCGTGTCCTCGAGCACGTCGTGGAGCAGCCCCACCGCCACCGCCACCTGGTCGGAGCGCTGGTCGGCCAGCAGGTAGGCGACGGCCAGGGGGTGGCTCAGGTACGGCTCGCCCGAGCGCCGGAACTGGTCGCGGTGCTTCTCGGCCGAGAAGTCGTGGATCCGGCGCAGGAAGACGGCGTCGAACGGCCGCCCGTGCGCCTCGAGCCGGGCCAGGACCGCTTCGAGACTGGAGGGACCGAGGGCGGCGACCGGGGGCGGGGGAAAGCTCTTTCGACCGAAGGGCATGCGGCGCCGGGCGCGCGCCCCTCCCGTGCGGGAGGACGACGTGCCCGGCGCCAGACTATCGGGTGGGGCCCGCCCTGGCTAGGGGCTAGCTCTGTCCCCGGCGCCGCGCGCCGGGCTTGGCGGGCGCCGGCGCTCCCTTGCCCGCGGTGGCAGCCGGCTTGTCGGCCGCCTCGCCCCGCCGCCCCACGAGCTGCTCCCAGAGGAGAGCGAACGGCGCGGCGATGAAGATCGACGAGTAGGTGCCCACGATCACGCCGATCGTCATCACGAAGGCGAAGCCGCGGATCACCTCGCCGCCCAGGAAGAGCAGGGTGCCCGAGGCGAGCAGCGTGGTGCCGGCGGTGAGGACGGTGCGAGAGAGGGTCTGGTTGATGCTCCGGTTCATCAGCTGCATCAGCGGCTCGGTGCGGTGCTTGCGCATGTTCTCGCGCACGCGGTCGAAAACCACCACCGTGTCGTTGATCGAATAGCCGACCAGGGCGAGGAACGCCGCCACCGTGGTCAGGTTGAACTCGAAGCCGGCGAGCGCGAAGAGGCCGACGGTCACCAGCACGTCGTGCAGGCTGGCCATGACCGCACCGATGCCGAAGCGCAGCTCGAAGCGGATCCAGATGTAGACCATCATCGCCAGCAGCGAGAAGACGACGGCGAGCACGCCGCGCTGGCGCAGCTCGGCGCCCACCTGCGGCCCGACGTTCTCGAGGCTGAGCACCGCGAAGCTCCCGAGGCGGGCCTGCGACTGGAGCAGCGAGGAGACCGCCCCGCTCACCCCCGGCGCCCCGGAGACTTGCGACCAGCCGGTGAAGAGTCCGAGGTCCTTGCGCACCGCGAGGATGGCGTCGGCCACGCCCTCGTAGTGGGACACGGCCGCGGCCGCCCCCACGCCGTCGGGATCCCGCTCGGCGAGCAGCGCCGCCAGCGCGTCGCTGCCGCTGCGGTTGACGTCGAGGGCGCCGCCGGCGCCCGGGTTGTAGCGGGCGTCGAGGGCCGCGAGGAGGTCGGCGCCGCCGCCCTCCTCCGACCCCTCGACGATCGGGATGCGGACCATCACTTCGTTGGTGCCGACCTCGCCGAAGCGCTGGATGACCGCCTCGCGGAAGCCGGCGCCGCCGGCGATGTCGCGCAGCGCCTGGACGTCCGGACGCTCGCTGAACTTCAGCGTCGCCTGGGTGCCGCCGGCGAAGTCGATGCCCACGTTCAGCTTGCCGTGGTAGAAGATCGCCACCAGCCCGACGGCGATCACGGCCAGCGAGAAGGCGATCCAGAACCGGCGGTACTTCAGGAAGTCGATGTTGGTGTCTCGCAGGAGCTGCATGGCGTCGTTTCCTCGCGGTGCCGGTGCGTCTAGATCGACAGCTTCTCGAGGCGGGGGTCGCGCGCGAGCCGGAGGTCGAAGAGCCAGCGGCTGCCGAAGACCATCGCGAAGAGAGTGCCGAGAATGCCGATCGAGAGGGTGACGGCGAAGCCCCGCACGGGGCCGGTGCCGAACTGGAAGAGGAAGAGGGCCGCGATCAGCGTCGTGATGTTGGCGTCCAGGATCGAGGAGAGGGCGTTGCCGAAGCCGGCGTCGACCGCGGCCTTGACCGTCCGCCCGGCGCGCAGCTCCTCGCGGATCCGCTCGAAGACCAGCACCGAGGCGTCCACCGCCATGCCCACCGTGAGCACGATACCGGCGATGCCGGGCAGCGTGAGGGTGGCCCCGAAGTAGGCGAGGGCGCCGAAGATCAGGATCACGTTCACGCCGAGCATGAGGATCGCGTTGATCCCGCTGCCGAGGTAGACGACCAGCATCGCCACCACCACCAGGGCGGTGCCGATGAGGCCGGCTCGCAGGCCGCTGCGGATCGAGTCGGCGCCGAGCGACGGCCCGACGGTGCGGTCCTCGAGGTAGGTGATCGCGGCCGGCAGGGCGCCGGAGCGCAGCACCGTCACGAGGTCCTGCACCTCCTGCGAGGTGAAGCGTCCCTCGATGATGCCGGAATCGCCGATCCGCGAGTTGATGCGCGGCGCCGACATCACCTTGCCGTCGAGGACGATGGCGAGCCCGCGGCCGACGTTCGCGCCCGTGGCGTCGCCGAAGAGACGCCCTCCGTCGGGCGTCAGCGAGAACTGCACCACCGGCTGGTTGAACTGACCGGAGCCGGGCGAGGCCGAGCGCAGGTCGCGGCCGGTGATGACCCGCTTCTTCTCGAGGGCGTAGAAGACCTGGCCGGTCAGGCGGCCCTGGCGGTCGCGGGTGTCCTCGGTGAAGAGCTCCACCGTCGGGGGGAGGCTCCCGCCGTAGTGGTCGAGGATCGCCTCGCGGGTCGGGGCACCGCCGCCGCCCGGCGGGTAGTCGACGAGCCGGAACTCGAGGAAGGCGGTGTTCTTGATCAGGCGCTTGACCCGGTCCGGGTCGTCCACGCCGGGCAGTTGGACCACGATCCGGTTGCTGTCGAGCCCCTGCCGGGCGATCACCGGCTCGGCGACGCCGAACTCGTCGATCCGGTTGCGGATCGTCTGCAGCGCCTGGTTGATCGCCATCTCCTCGAGCCCGCGGGAGTGGGGCGAGGTCATCTCGAAGCGCAGCTCGTCGCCGACCCGGCGCCAGTCCCAGCCGGGCAGGAAGGAGGCGGCCGCCTTCGCGACCACCGGCTCGCCCGTCTGCTCGACGCCCCGCAGCACGAAGGCGGTGTCGCCGGTGCGCTCGTTCTGGACGCCCGCGAGGCCCTGGTCGAGGAGCTCCTGGCGGAGCCGCTCCATGTCCTTGTCGGTCTCCGCGCGCAGCGCGTCGACCGTCTCGACCTGCAGCACGAGGTGGATGCCCCCCTGCAGGTCGAGGCCGAGGTTGATCTTCTCCTTGGGCGGATAGGCGGCCCACAGCGCGAGCGCCGCGGCGCCGACGATCACGATCCCACGCCAGGCGAGGTTGTTCATTTCTTGGCCTCCTCCTGCGGCGGCGTCTCGAGGCCCGAGATCGCCGACTTGGCGACCCGGACGCGCACGTTCTCGGCGATGCGCAGGTGCACGACCGCGCCCTCGACCGCCGTGACCTCGCCGTAGATGCCCCCGTTGGTCAGGACCCGGTCCCCCTTCTTGAGGGCGTCGACCATCGCCTGCAGGGCCTTCTGCCGCTTGCGCATCGGGGCGATGAGCAGGAAGTAGAAGATGGCGAAGATGATGAAGATCGGCAGCAGCTGCACGAAGGCGGAGCCGGCGCCACCTTGTGCCTGCGCCAGGACGAAGAGCCCTTCCATATCAGCCCTCTCCAAGGTTCGTTGGGCGGTCGCCGCCCGCGAGGTCCGCCACTCCAACGGCTGCGGCGCTGGCTGGCACGGGGTCCAGGTGGGCGACGGCGGCGGCGAGCTCGGCCAGGCGGCCGGAACAAATAGCTTTTCGGAGATCGTCCATGAAGTCAAGGAAGAAGCGGAGGTTGTGCAGGGCCCCCAGGGCCGGCGCGGTGAGCTCCCCGGCCCGGAAGAGGTGGTGGAGGAAGGCCCGGGAGAGGCGGCGGCAGACCGGGCAGCCGCACTCCGGGTCGAGCGGCCCGGGATCGTCCCGGTGGCGGGCGTTGTGGATCCGCACCGTCCCGGAGCGGGTGTAGAGGAGACCGTGGCGGCCGTTGCGGGCCGGCAGTACGCAGTCGAAGAGGTCGACCCCCCAGGAGACGGCGTGGCAGAGGTCGGCCGGTGTGCCCACCCCCATGAGGTAGCGCGGCCGCTCCTCCGGCAGCGCCGGCGCCGTCCACTCCACCTGCGCCCGCCGCTGGGCGAGCGGCTCGCCCACGCTCACCCCCCCGATCGCGAGGCCGTCGAAGCCCATCCCGGAGAGCGCCGCCGCCTCCCGCTCGCGCAGGTCCCGGTGCACGCCCCCCTGGACGATGCCGAAGAGCGCCCCGGAGCCTCGCCAGGCCGCCCGCGCCCGCTCCGCCCAGCGCCGGGTGCGCGCCGCCGCGGCGTCGAGGCGCTGGCGCGGCGCCCCGGCGGGCGGGCACTCGTCGAGGACCATGGCGATGTCCACCCCGAGGTCCGCCTGCATCCCCACCACCCCCTCCGGGGTGAAGCGGAGCGGCGAGCCGTCGAGGTGGCTGCGGAACGTCACTCCGTCCTCGTCGAGAGCGCGCAGGTGGGCGAGGCTCCAGACCTGGAAGCCGCCGCTGTCGGTGAGGATCGGGCGCGTCCAGCCGGTGAAGGCGTGCAGGCCGCCCAGCGCCGCGATGCGCTCCACCCCCGGGCGCAGGGCGAGATGGTAGAGGTTGCAGAGCATCACCTCGGCGCCGAGCTCCTCGAGCTGCCAGGGGCCGAGACCCTTGACCGCCCCCAGGG
>JAHDVN010000634.1 GCA_023384635.1 Thermoanaerobaculia bacterium | reverse complement strand
CCGGCAACCTGGAACGGCGCCTCGCGGGAGAGCGACCGCTGCCCGAGGAGCTCGACCTCGATGTCGGACGGCCGCCCGACACCCATGAGGTCGAGCAGCTCCACGTCACGGGTCCCGACATTCAACCGCACCGGGGAGGAGAGCTCCGGGACGAGGAGCACGAGCGAGCGGGCGCGCTGGGCGAGGAAGACCTCGGCCTGGGGCGAGGCCTGGCCGTCCACGAGGACCACCCACTCTCCGGTGAGGACGTGGCGCAGGCCCTGGGCCGATCCGGCCGCGGGGGCGAGGAAGAGGGCGACGAGGGCGAGCAGGGCGACGGTGGCAAGCAGGCGTACGGTCATGGCACGACTTCTCCTGCAACGGCCGCGCCAGGCTCCGTGAGCCAGGATGGCAGGCCGGAATAGGTGGAGGTGACCCGCCCCTCCTCCACCACGAACGAGCGCGGGAGGCGGCGGTGCAGCGGATCGAGGAGGGCGGAAGGCGCCGACGCCAGCGCGAACGCCGGAGCCCATTCGAAGAGGAGCCGGCTCTCCGAGCCCGGCGGGAGGTCGGCGAGGAGCGTGAGGAGCGGCTCGTCGCCCCGTTCCCCGTAGGCGTTGAGGACGGGAACCCGGGCCGCGAAGCCGGGGTCCTCGGTGTCTGCGATCACGACCAGATGCCTTCCGGTGGCGAGCTCGGGGACCACCTGGTCGAGGCAGAGGCGCTCCGCGCCCTGCCCGGCGCAGAGCCCGGCGAGCTCGACGCCGGGGCGCAGCGAGGTGGCGACGTCGTCGAGCGGCAGCTGCGGGCTCGCCAGCGCGAGCCCCGCGACCCCCACCGCGGTCCCGGCGGCCGCGAGCGCCACGGCCCGCCAGCGCGCGGGGCGCCCGGCGCCCACCCAGGCGAGGGCGAGACCGGGGACGAGCAGGAAGAAGTCCTGCAGGAACGCCTCCCGCGGCGAGCGCTCGAGCAGCGGTCCGAAGCAGCCGCAGCCGCTGCTGTCGAGCGGCGGCAGCCCCTGCAGGTCGCGCCAGGCGGCGCGCCCGGTGAGGAACAGGAAGAGCAGGACCAGGGCCGTCGTGGCCAGCAGCACCGCCCGGTTGCGCAGGCCGAAGAGGAGCGCCACGCCGAGCCCGGCCTCCAGCGCCAGGGCGAACACCGCGACCCACCCGGCCGAGAGC
>JAHDVN010000160.1 GCA_023384635.1 Thermoanaerobaculia bacterium | reverse complement strand
GCCCCCGAGGTCGTGCCCGCGGCCAGGAGGCGCGGGACCGCAGTCGACGGCGCTCCTCCGCACGCCGGCGCGGCATGGAAGTCGAGCCGGAGCGAGACCACCGGGGCCCCGGAGATCGCGCTCTCCACCCGCGCCGTCGCTCCTGCCCGGTAGCTCGCGTCCGGAACGACCGGCACGCACTGCACGATCTCGAGCGTGGCTCCCGTCCCCGCCGCCGTCTCGATCCGCGCCGAGCCCGACGTCGGCTTGCCGTCCGCGTCCGCCACGCCCCAGAGGGCCGGCCCGCTCCACCCCGCAACGTCCACGTCGAAGTTCGGGTTCGCGAGCAGGTTCGTCACCTCCACCCCGAAGAGCCGCACGAAGTCGTCACCGCCGCTGCCGTCGCCGTTCCCGTCGAGGGCGTTGCCCGCCTCGTCGGTGAGCGCCGCGCACGCCGCCGCCCCGTAGAGACCCACTGGCAGCGACGTCGCCGTCGCGAGGCGCAGCACCGTGCGGTGCAGGGCCGTGTCGTGCGCCACCCCACCGATCGCCACCGCCTCGTCGTCCCCGTCGAGTGCCCCGCACCCGGCCGTGTCGAGCACCAGGTCCGGCCCCGCCGAGGTCACCCGGTAGCTCGCCGGATCGGCCAGCGGACCCCCCATCGCCTCGTCGAAGGTCAGGTAGAGCTGCGTCACCGACGCCCCCGTCACCTCCCCTTCGCCGAGCGTGCCGTCGCCCGTGTCGCGCACCGTCGAGACCTCCGTCACCCGCGGCGGCGTGGCGTCGATCGCGTACGGCCCGCCGGTCGCCACCGGACCCCAGTTGCCGGCCTCGTCCACCGCGCAGACGTGCGCGTACCAGTCGCCCCCTCCGAGCGGGTTCGAGGTCGCGGTCGTGCCCGTCGTCACCTGCACCGCGCCGCACGCGGCCGTGGGGTTCGCGTCGAAGGCGACCCAGTAGCCGGCTACCCCCGAGAGCCCGTCCGTCGCCGCCCCCCAGGCGACCTCGATCGTCGGGTCGTTGGTCGGCGGCCCGCCGTGCGAGGAGCTGGTCACCGCCCCCGGCGCGCTCGGATCCCCCGTGTCGATCCAGTACGGACCCGAGTGGACCGTCGTGCCGCAGTTGCCCGCGGCGTCGCACGCCCGCACGTGCAGGTACCAATCGTCGCCGTCCGGTGTCGCCGTGCCGGTGACGCTCGTCCCGGCCTGGTCGACCGCCGTGTCCGGATCCGTCCCGGGCAGCTGGTCGAAGACCACCGAGTAGCCGGCGACGCCGTTCGGGTCGGTCGCGCCGCTGAAGCCGAAGTCGATCGTGCTGTCGTTGCTCCAGGCCGAGACCGTGTGACTCGTGGAGAGCACCGCCAGACCCGTCGGGCCCGCCGTGTCGACCACGTAGGGACCGCCGGTCGCGACCGCGCCCTCGTTGCCCGCCGCGTCGACCGCGCAGACGTGCGCGTACCACGTGCCGTCGGCCAACGCTGCCGAGCTCGCGCTCGTCGCCGCCGTGCTGTCGCCCAGCAAACTACAAGACGGCTGGGTAGCGGAGCCGGTGAAGCCGTAGCGGTAGAGCGCCACGCTCGAGAGGTTGTCTGTCGCCGCGCCCCAGGCGACGTCGATCGTCGCGTCGCTCTTCGGCTGCCCGTCGCCGTGGCTCGCCGAGGTGACTGCCCCGGGCGCGCTCGGCGCCGTCGCGTCGATCCAGAACGGCCCTAGGTGGACCGTGGCGCCGCAGTTGCCCGCGCTGTCGCAGGCCCGGACGTGGACGTACCAGTCGTTGCCGTCCGGCGAGGCCGTGCCGGTGAAGGTCGTGCCTGCCTGGTCGACGGTAGTGTCGGGATCCGTCCCCGGCAGCTGGTCGAAGACCACCGAGTAGCCGGCGACGCCGTTCGGGTCGGTGGCTCCCGAGAAGCTGAAGTCGATCGTGCTGTCGTTACTCCAGGTCGAGACCGTGTGGCTCGTGGAGAGCACCGCGAGGCCCGTGGGCGGCGCCGTGTCGACCACGTACGGGCCGCCCGTCGCGACCGCGCCCTCGTTGCCCGCCACGTCGACCGCGCAGACGTGGGCGTACCAAGTGCCGTCGGCCAGCCCGCCCGAGCTCGCGCTCGTCGCCGCCGTGCTGTCGCCCAGCAAACTACAAGACGGCTGGGTAGCAGAGCCGGTGAAGGCGTAGCGGTAGAGGGCCACGCTCGAGAGGTTGTCGCTCGCTGCCACCCACGCCACGTCGATCGTCGCGTCCGCCTTTGGCAGCCCGTCGCCGTGGCTCGCGCTCGTCACCGGATCCACTCCGCCCGGAGCCGTGATGTCCACCGTGAAGCTCCGCGCGAAGGCCGTCCCGCCGCCGAGCGCGTTGCCGCCCAGGTCGACCACCCCCGTGCAGACGAAGAGCCGGTAGCGGCCCTCACCGAGTGCGGCGCCGCCGTTCACTCCGAGCGTCGTCGTGCCGAGGGCGTACGCCGCCGAATCCACGGCGACCCCGACATCATCCCCACCCAGAACGCAGTTGGTCGAATCGACCACCCCGTTCGACCCGCCGAAGGCCAGGAGGTAGTTGCCCACCGCCTGCGCCGAGGCCGCCTGCACCGGCTCGTCGAAGGTCACCAGCAGCTCGGTGATCGCGACCGCCGTCGCCTCGTTCTCCACCACCTGTCCGTCCCCGGTGTCGGCCACCGAGTCGACCAGCGCCACCTGCGGCGGCGTCTGGTCGACCCGGAAGGTCCGCGCGAAGGCGTCCCCGCCGGTGCCGTTGCCGTCCCCGTCGAGGGCGTTGCCCGCCAGATCCGTCAGGCTCGCGCAGGCGAAGAGGCGGTAGAGGCCGTCGGGCAGCGCCACGCCGCCATTGACCCCCAGCGTCGCCGTGGTCCCGGCATACCCCGCCGAGTCCACTGGGACGGCGGTGTCGTCCCCACCCAGACTGCAGTTGGCCGAATCGACCACCCCGTCCGGGCCCGCCGAGACCACGAGGTAGCTCGACACCGAGCCCGCCGGGGTCGGGTTCATCGCCTCGTCGAAGATCACCAGCAGCTGGGTGATCGCCACGTTGACGACCTCCGCCTCGCCGATCGACCCGCCGCTCGATGCCACCGAGTCGAGGAAGGAGACCTCCGGCGCCGAGAGGTCGATCTCGTACGGCCCGCCGGTCGTGACCGCGCCCTCGTTGCCGGCGTTGTCCACCGCACAGACGTGGGCGTACCAGGTGCCGTCGGCCAGCCCGCCCGAGCTCGCGCTCGTCGCCACCGTGCTGTCGCTTAGCAAACTGCAAGACGGCTGGGTAGCGGAGCCGGTGAAGCCGTAGCGGTAGAGCGCCACGCTCGAGAGGTTGTCTGTCGCCGCGCCCCAGGCGACGTCGATCGTCGGGTCGGACTTCGGCTGGCCGTCACCGTGGCTCGCTGAGGTCACTGCCCCCGGCGCGCTCGGCGCCGTGGCATCGATCCAGAACGGGCCGAGGTGGACCGTCGTGCCGCAGTTGCCCGCGCTGTCGCAGGCCCGGACGTGGAGGTACCAGTCGTCGCCGTCCGGCGAGGCCGTGCCCGTGAAGTCCGTGCCCGCCTGGTCGATCGTGGCGTCCGGCTCCGTCCCCGAATGCCTGTCGAAGACCACCGAGTAGCCGGCGACGCCGTTCGGGTCGACCGCCCCCGAGAAGGCGAAATCGATCGTGCTGTCGTTGCTCCAGGTCGAGACCGTGTGGCTGGTGGAGCCGACCGCGAGCCCGGTCGGGGCGCCGGTGTCGACCAGGTACGGCCCGCCGGTCACGACCGCCCCGGGATTGCCTGCCCCGTCCACGGCGCAGAGATGAGCGTACCAGGTGCCGTCCGTCAGCGCTGCCGAGACCGTGCTCGTCGTGACCACCGTGTCCACCAGGGAGAGACAAGACGGCTGAGTGGAGGATCCCGTGAAGCCGTAGCGGTAGAGGGCCACCCCGGAGAGGTTGTCGGTGGCCGCGGCCCAGGCGATGTCGATCGTCGGGTCACTCTTCGGCAGCCCGTCGCCGTGCGAGGCGCTGGTCACCGCGCCCGGCGCGCTCGGCGCCGTCGCGTCGATGAGGAACGGCCCGGCGTGCACCGTCGCGGTGCAGTTGCCCGCCACGTCGCAGGTCGAGAGGTGGAAGTACCAGGTCCCGTCCGCCAGCGGCGCGCTCGTCGTCGCGTGCGGGTCGGTCGTGTGCGGTACGTCCACCGTGGTGTCCGGCTGGGTGGCCGGGTTGCCGTCGAAGAGCACCGAGTACCCCGCGAGTCCCGAACCGCCGGGCTCGTCCGCGGCGCCGGACCAGGTCACGTCGACCGTCACGTCGTTGGACCAGACGTTGGCGAGCGGAGCAGTCGCGCCGAGCGTCGGATCCGCGGGCGGCGTGGTGTCGGCAGGGACCTCCGAGTAGCGGATCGCCAGGTAGTCGTACGTACCATCGGGCCCGCGCGAGGTCCCAGCGACGATCACTCGGCTCGACGAATCGAGCACGAGGTCCCAAGCCTGATCGGTCCCTCCCGGCGGTCCGTCGTAAAGTGCCACCCACTGCTCCACGCCCGCGCTGTCGTACTTCACGGTCGCGAAGTTCACTCCACCCGTGACACCCCAGGACAGGCCAGCCACGTACAGATCGCCACTCGCGTTCACCGCGAGGGCGTACGGGTAATCCGCGCCCGATGCCGTGCCGTCGTACTCCCTCGCCCATTCCAGGTTCCCTGCACCGTCGTACTTCACGGTAGCGTAGTTGCCGCCTCCCGACGCACCGTCGGAGTACCCCGTCACGAAGACGTTTCCGGCCGTGTCCACCGCCAGGGCATGCGCGAAGTCGTGGCCGTTGCCCGATCCGTTGTACTCCCTCGCCCACAGCAGGTTTCCCGCCGAGTCGTACTTCACGGTGGCGAAGTTGTGGCCCCCTGTCGCTCCCGCCGAACGCCCGGTCACCAGGACGTTCCCGGCGCCGTCGACCGCGATCGCGGAGCCAAAGTCATCTCCACCGGCCGTTCCGTCGTGCTCGCGAGCCCATTGCAGCGTCCCCCCGCTGTCGTACCGCAGCGTCAGGAAGTTCATCATCCCCGTCGCGCCGAAGGTGCTCCCTGCGAGGACCAGACTCCCGTCGCCATCCACCGCCGCCGCATAGGCGGAGTCGCTGGCGCCTCCGGTCCCGTTGTACTCCCGTGTCCACAGGAGGGTCCCGGCACTGTCGTACTTGACGGTGACGCAGTTCGCACCCCCGGTCGCGCCCGAAGAGCTCCCCGTCACATAGACGCCCCCGCTCCCGTCCACTACCAGGGCATGGGCGTAGTCCGCGCCCGCTGCCGTGCCGTCGTACTCCCGCACCCACTCCAGGCTTCCCGCAGCGTCGTACTTCAGCGTCGCGTAGTTGTCGCCACCGGTGGCTCCCGCCGACCGCCCCGTCACGGACACGGAGCCGGCTCCGTCGATCGCCAGCGCGTTCGCGCTGTCGAATCCGTTTCCCGACCCGTTGTGCGTCCTCGCCCAGACGACAGCGCCGGTGGGGTCCAGCTTCACGGTCAGGTAGTCGTCACTGTTGCCCGCGCGCGTCGAGCCCGTGAGATAGACGGCCCCGTCCGATCCGACGGCAGTCGCCCTCGCGCTCGTGGGGTTCGATGCGAGCCCGTCGGAGACCGGAGTGGCGGGATGGGTGGAAGCCCACTGCTCCAACCCGGCGGGGTCATAGGAGGCGACGCGAATCTCGTCGAAACCCGACGCGTTGCGGGAATACCCGGACACGACCACGCTCCCACTCGCTCCGATCGCCACCCCGTAGCTGACGTCCGCGCCAGCCCCCATGCCGTCCAGCTCCCGAGCCCACTCGAGCGTTCCCAGGCTGCCGTACTTGAGGGTCACGTGATCCTGGCTACCCGTCGTCCCGTACGAGGAGCCCGCCACGTAGGCATTGCCGGCGGCGTCCACCTCCAGTGCGTACGCACTGTCTACATTGCCTCCGGGACCGTCGTACTCCTCTGCCCAGAGCAGGGTGCCGGCGCCGTCGTACTTCACGGTGGCGCAGTTGTAGCCACCGCTCGCTCCGTACGCGGAGCCCGCGACGTAGACATTCCCACCCGCGTCGAGGGCCAGGGCGTAGGCTCGATCCGTGCTGTTTCCCGAGCCGTTGTACTGTCTCGCCCAGAGCAGAGCTCCGGCGGCGTCGTACTTGAGAGTGGCGAAGTTGAAACCTCCCGACACCGCACCCGCACTGCCCGTCACATAGACGTGCCCGCTTCCGTCCAGGGCCAGCGCGTAGGCCATGTCGTCGCTGAAAGAGAACCCCTGGTACTCCCTCACCCAGAGGAGCGAGCCCGCACTGTCGTACCTCAGGGTGGCATAGTTGTTTCCCCCGCTCGCGCCCATCGCGTAGCCCGTGACGTGGACGTTCCCGCTTCCGTCCACGGCCACCGCATGCGCGAAGTCGTGGCCGTTGCCCGATCCGTTGTACTCCCTCGCCCACTGGAGAGCACCGGTGTTGTCGTACTTCACCGTGGCGTAGTTCCACCCTCCGGTGGCACCGGAGACCTGGCCCGCGACGTAGACGTTCCCGCTCGCATCGACAGCCACGGCATGGGCATAGTCGGTGCCGTTCCCGGACCCGTTGAACTCCCGCACCCATTGCAGCGCACCGGCGAGGTCGTACTTCACCGTCGCGTAGTTGTAGCCGCCAGTGCTTCCCTGCGATCGCCCCGTCACGTACACATTGCCGATTCCGTCGACCGCGAGGGCGGAGGCGGAGTCGTGGCCCCCAGCCGTTCCGGCGAAGGTCCGCGCCCAGACCAGGGCGCCACCTGCGTCGAGCTTGAGCGTCAGGAAGTCGGTGCCGGACCCGGTCCCGGCGTCGACCTGCCCCGCCACGTAGGTGTTCCCGGCGGCGTCGGTGGCCAGCGCCCGCTTCCCGAGAATCGGGTCGCCCCCGCCCGGCCGGGCGGCCGTGCGGGCCTCGTGGGCGTAGCGGGCCGTCCAGTCGATGGTCTGCGCCGCCAGCGGCAGCGCGGCGAGGAGCGCCAGGACGGTCAACACGGCGGCCGGCAGGAGGCGGCGGGTCGGGTTCGCGGGGACGGGGCGGCTCGGGCTCATGCGGTACCTCCGGGTTCCTGGCGCTCGGGTTCGCTTCGTTCGTGTCCGCTCACGGGCAGCTCGCGCCGCCCTCCGTTTCGTTCCAGAGGCAGACGTCGCCGCTCTCGAATCCGTCGCCGAAGAGGCCGAAGCTCTCCGGGTAGAGGGCGCGGTCGATCTCGACGGTGTAGCTCTCGGCGCTGCCGCCGGTGACTTCGAAGGTGAGCCAGAAGCTCGCCGCGACGGGCGGCGGGTCGAACGGCGGGATCGCGACGGCATGCCAGCTTCCCGCCGTGTCGCCCACGAGGTCCGGGCTCGCACCGGTGCCGGCGAGCCCGCCGCCAGTGCAGCCGGCGCCGTCCATCCAGGTGAGGAAGGCCCGGACCGCCGGGGCATCCGGCGCGCCGGAGGCGATCCGGACCAGGGCCGACAGCCGCGTCGGACCCGGATCGACGGTGTCCACGCACTGCTCGAGGAACCAGCTCACGCCGGACCCGGCCAGCGTCTCGAGCCGGGCTGAACCGGAGAACGGCTTGCCCTCGCCGTCCTCTGCGCCGTGCGACCACTCCTCGGGCACCGGACCGGCGACCGACCATCCGCCGAGATCGTCGTCGTAGTTCGGGTTCGCGAGCTGCGGCGTCGCGACGATCGCGAAGTCGAGCAGGTACGGCTCGGCTGCCCCTCCGTCCCCCGCCCCGTCGAGCTCGTTGCCGGCCGAGTCGGTGAGCGTGGCGCAGGCGAACAGGCGGTAGCTGCCCGCCGGAAGCCCGGTGCCGGGGCCGACGGCGAGCGCCGCAGTGAGGAGGCCGGCGTCGTAGCCGAACCCGGTCACCGCCACCGCCACGTCGTCGCCGCCGGGGCCGGAGCAGTCGAGGGTGTCGCGCAGGAGATCCG
>JAHDVN010000633.1 GCA_023384635.1 Thermoanaerobaculia bacterium | reverse complement strand
AGGGCGTCGCGCGCCGCCTCGCCGGTCGCGACCGGCTCGGCGTCGATGTTCGTCACCACCGGGAAGCGCGGCGCCGAGAACGGCGCCGCCGCGAGGTCGGGGGCGAGCCCCGCGCGCGCCGGAGCCATCAGCGGGCAGTGGAACGGGGCGGAGACCGGCAGCGGCAGCGCCCGCTTCGCGCCGCGCTCGCGCGCCAGCGCCATCGCCCGCTCCACGGCGCCGCGATGGCCGGCGATCACCACCTGCTCCGGGGAGTTCCGGTTCGCCACGGCGCAGACCTCGCCAGCCGCCGCCTCGCGGACGACCTCCTCGACCGCCTCCGGCGCCAGGCCGAGGAGCGCGGCCATCGCCCCCACGCCGACCGGCACCGCCTCCTGCATCAGCTCGCCCCGGCGCCGCACCAGGCGCAGCGCATCGGCGAGCGGCAGGGTTCCGGCCGCCACGTGGGCGGTGTACTCGCCGAGCGAGTGCCCGGCCACGGCGACCGGCTCGGGCGAGGCGCGGCGCACGGCTGCGAGCATCGCCGCCGAAGCCGCGAGGATCGCCGGCTGGGTGTTGGCGGTCAGCTGCAGCGCCTCCTCGGGGCCGTCGAAGCAGAGCGCCGAGAGCGGCAGCCCCAGCGCGGCGTCCGCCTCGGCGAAGACCGCCGCCGACTCCGCGTACCGGTCGGCCCAGCTGCGGCCCATCCCGACCTTCTGCGATCCCTGGCCCGGGAAGACCCAGGCGATCCGCTTCGGCATTCCGATCTCTCCTCCCGCGCTTCCCGTCAGCTCGCCGCTTCGCTGCCCAGCCGCAGCTCGGCGGCCCGCATCACCGCGACCTTCTCGCGGATCTTCCGGTGCACGCCGGCCGCCGCGAACTCCACCGCCCGCCGCAACGCACTCTGGATCGCCCGCGAGGTGGAGCGGCCGTGGGCGATGAAGCAGCCCCCGTCGAGCCCCAGCAGCGGCGCCGCCCCGAGCTCGCGATAGTCGGTGCGCGCCTTCAGGCTCTCGAGCGCCGGCGCCGCGAGCAGCGTCCCGACCCGGCTCCGGGCGTCGCGGCCCAGCTCGGCGCGCAGCATGTCGGTCAGCAGCTCCGCCATCGCCTCGGCGCTCTTGAGCAGCAGGTTCCCGACGAAACCGTCGCAGACCGCCACGTCCACGTTGCCGCTGAAGAGATCC
>JAHDVN010000632.1 GCA_023384635.1 Thermoanaerobaculia bacterium | reverse complement strand
CACCACCGCCGGGTGTCCGGTCAGGTTCGTGAGCAGCAGCTGGTCGCCGCCGAACGAGGGGGTGACGAGGGCGTCGATCGCCGCGAGCGAGCGGTTCATCTCGCGAATCAGCAGCGAGCGGATCCGGTTGGCGCGCAGGTACTCCACCGCCGGGACGAAGCGGGCCAGGCGGAAGACCTGCGGCCAGCTGTCCTTGCCCTGCCGCACCATCGTGTCGACGCCCCCCGAGCGGGTGAAGTCGTCGAAGGCGGCGCCCGCCTCGGCGGTGAGGATGATCGCCAGCGGCTCGACCGGCAGCGCCGGCAGCTCCACCGGCACGAGGGTGAAGCCGAGGCGGCGCAGGACGTCGAGCGCCGCCCGCTCGTGCTCGCGCACCTCCTCCGAGCCCTCGGGCGGGGCGGCGTCGAAGAGCGCCGGGACGTAGCCGATCCGCAGCTTGCGCGGATCGGGGCGGGCCGACCAGTCGAACGGGCGGTCCACCACCGTCGGGTCGAGCCGGTCGGCGCCGGCGATCGCCTGGAAGACGAGCGCGCAGTCCTCCACCCGCCGGGCGATCGGCCCGAGCTTGTCCATCGTCCAGCTGAGCGCCATCGCTCCGTGCCGGCTCACGCGGCCGAAGGTCGGCCGGAGGCCGGTGGCGCCGCAGCGCGTGCAGGGGGAGACGATCGAGCCCCAGGTCTCGCTGCCGATGGCGAAGCCGACCAAGCCCGCCGCGGTGGCCGCCGCCGAGCCGGCCGAGGAGCCGCTCGAGCCCTGGTCGAGCCGCCACGGGTTCTTCGTCGTGCCGCCGTACCAGACGTCCCCCCAGGCGAGCTCGCCGAGCGAGAGCTTGGCGAGGAGCACCGCCCCGGCCCGCTCGAGGCGGGAGACCACCGCGGCGTCCTCGGGCAGGAGCTGGTCGCGGAACGCCCCCGTCCCCCAGGTGGTGGGGGCGCCAGCCGCCGCCAGCAGGTCCTTCGCCCCCCACGGAATGCCGTGGAGCGGGCCCCGCGCGCGCCGCGCGGCGAGCTCCTGGTCGGCGCGCCGGGCCGCGGTGAGCGCCCGCTCCTCGAGCAGGTGGACGACACAGGAGAGCTGCGGGTCGAGCCGCTTGAGGCGGTCGAGGTAGATGCGGGTGAGCTCGAGGGAGGAGATCTTCCGCGCCGCCAGCAGCTCGCCGAGCTCGG
>JAHDVN010000159.1 GCA_023384635.1 Thermoanaerobaculia bacterium | reverse complement strand
CCGCGTCGGCGAGCGCGGGACCTCCGAGGACGAGCCAGGCGGCGGCGCAGGCGGCGGCCGCCACGGCCCGGCTCCGGGTCGGGATCGACGAGATCTGCATCGGATTCTCTCCTCGCGGCACCGTGACGCGGTGCGGGCCGGCAGCGTACCACAGGGGTACGCGCCCGCCCGGTGGCGGGTAGGATCCCCGACGCATGCCCGTCCCCCCGCGCGCCGCCCCTCACCGCCTCCTGGCGGCCGCGCTCCTCGGCTTCGCCCTCGCCGCGCCGGCGGCGGCCACCGGCGTCCTCGGCGCCCTCGGACCCGTCGTGGAGGAGGCGGTCGCGGTGGCGCGCTGCGAGCGGCGCCTCACCGGCCCGGCCCTCCCCACCGACGCCGAGCTCGAGCGCTCCGGCGCCCGCGTCGGGGCCCTCCAGCTGCACACCGCGAACATCTTCGACCCGAGCCAGCCAGGGGAGGGCTTCTGGGGCTTCCGCCTCGCCAACCGCCTGCACCTGCCGACGCGCGAGGAGATCGTCCGCCGCCGGCTCCTCTTCGCTCCGGGGGAGGCGTACGAGGCGCGCCGCCTGGCGGAGTCCGAGCGCCTCCTGCGCACCGAGCGCTACCTCTACGAGGCGACGGTCCGCCCGGTCGCCTACTGCGGCGGCCGGGTCGACGTGGAGGTGGTGACGCGCGACGTCTGGTCGCTCAAGCTCTCGACCGGCTTCAACCGCAAGGGCGGGGAGAACGACTGGCACGTGACCGTGCAGGAGGCGAACTTCCTCGGCTCGGGCAAGGACCTCACCGTCTCGCGCTCCGAGGACGTCGACCGCACTTCGACGCTGCTGCGTTACCGCGACCTCGACTTCCTCGCCCGCCGCCTCGATCTCGAGGCAGCGCACGGGCACAACAGCGACGGAAGGTTCTGGCGTCTCGACCTGGCGCGCCCGTTCTACTCGCTCGACACCCGCTGGGCCGCGGGCGGGCGCTGGTGGGACTCGCGACGCGTCGAGAGCCGCTATCGGCTCGGCGAGGTAGAGGACCAGTTCCGCTCCGAGCAGATCTACGCCGAGCTCGGCGGCGGCCGCTCGACCGGGATCGCCAACGGCCGGGCCCGGCGCCTGCGCTTCGGCGTCGCCTACGACCGCCGCCGCTTCGCCGCCCTCCCGGAGAGCCCGCTCGCACGCCCGCTGCCGGGGGACCGCGAGCTGCTCTACCCGTGGGCCGGCCTCGAGTGGGTCGAGGAGGCGTTCGTCGAGCTCTCGAACCTCGACCGGATCCACCGCGTGGAGGATCTCAACCTCGGCCGCCAGGCCACCGCCTGGCTCGGGCTGGCGGCCGAGGGCGCGGGCTCGGACCGCGACGCCGCCCTCTTCGGCGCGAGTTGGGGGGAAGGGCTCTCGGGGCGCGCCGGCCTGCTCCTCGCCGGCGCCTCGCTCGCGGGGCGGATCGAGCGGGCGGGTCTGCGCCACGGCCTCGCCTCGGTGCGGCTGCGCTACTACCGCCGCACCCCGGGCGACCACCTCTTCCACGCCGCGCTCCAGGTCGACCTGGGGCACCGCCTCGACGCCGACACCCAGCTCCTGCTCGGCGGGGACAGCGGCCTGCGCGGCTATCCGCTCCGCTACCAGGAGGGGAACCGGAGGGTGCTGCTCACGGTCGAGCAGCGCTTCTTCCACGACCGCGAGCTTTTCCACTTGGTGCGGGTGGGCGCCGCCGTCTTCGCCGACGCCGGCAAGGCGTGGAGCGCGGGCGAGCCGGGGCCGGAGAGCCTCGGCCTCCTGCGCGATGTCGGGGTCGGCCTGCGGCTCGGCTCGAGCCGCTCGGCCAACGCCGCGATGGTCCACCTCGACGTCGCCTGGCCGCTCGACGGCCCGCAGGACGTGCGCCGCGTGCAGTGGCTCGTCACCACCCGGGACACCTTCTGACGATGCGGCCGCCGGGGAGACCGGCACCGCCCGCGAGGACTACTCGGCCCCCGCGGAGACCGCCGCGAGCGGCACGGTGACCGAGATCGCGCCGCGCAGGTCGCCCTCCCGGTAGCCCACCGCCTCGTCGGCCGGGTAGCGCTCCGCGAGCGCCGCCGCGAGCTCGGGCGGGAAGCCAACCGGGTCGCCGTGGCAGCGCAGGCAGGTCGCAGCGATCCGGAGCGGCTTGAGGAAGCGGAACGTCGGGCCACCCTCCCCCTCGACGACCGCGCTCACCTCGTCGGGGAGCTCCCCGGCGGCGTGCAGCTCGGCCAGCCGCGCGAGCCCGGCCGCCTCCCAGGCGTCCGGCCGTCCGGCCGGGTTGCGCGGCCGCGGGCTCACCCGGCGCACCGCGAGGCCGTCTTTCGAGTGCGCTGCGGCGAGCGCCGGCGCGACCTCCGAGCAGACCCGGGTGGCCTGGACCGCACCCCCTTCGGCGAGCTCGGCGCCGAGCCGGGCGAGGAGCTCGCGCGCGAGGCCCGAAGCCGCCGCTCGCGCTCTCGCCAGCGCCGCGGCCTCGGGCAACTCCGCCTCGGCCGGCACCGCCTCCTGGGCCCCGAGAGGAGCGATCCCTCCGAGCAGCACCACGATCAGCGCTCCGACGATCCCGACTCGCATCCCGGACCTCCCTTCGCACCGCCGCCGCGGGCCGCCCGGGCGACATCTGCGTGCTAGGTTACTCCCGCGCTCTTCGAGGGGGGAGCCGCGGAGACGCCATGGATCTCGAAGCCGCCTTCGCCGACGCCCAGATCCGGGTCAAGCAGCTCACCAAGCGCCCCACCGACCGCGAGCTCCTCGACCTCTACTCCCTCTTCAAGCAGGCCACCGAGGGGGACCTCACGGCCGACCCGCCGAGCCTCTTCGACCCCGTCGCCCGCGCCAAGCACGCCGCCTGGGACGACCTCGCCGGCACCCCCCGCGACGAGGCCATGCGCCGCTACGTCGCCCTCGTCGACCGCCTGCTGGCGGGCTGAAGCCTCAGAGCAGCGGGCGGACCCCGCCAGTCGCGGGCTCGAAGACGAAGAGGCGGCCCTTCGCGTCACGGAAGAGCGGGCGCTCGGCGACGCGCACACGGTGCCCGAAGACGGACTCCAGGCCCTCGAGCTCGCTGACGGCGGTTCGGGTGCCCTTCTCCAAGTCGAGCCAAAAGATGGCCGGGGGCCGCGTCGGGAGCTGCTCGTCATCCAGGCTGTGCACCTCGACCAGCAGCTCGCTGGAACCCCGACCGGCGAGCGCGAGAGGGGGACGACGGGGCCCGTCACCAGGCTCGTTCCGGTAGCTTCCGAGCGCACGCCCGGCCGGGTCGAACAGCCGCACGGCCCAGCCTCCGTTCTGGTTGGATGCGCTCGTGACCACCCAACGCCCGTCCGGCAGGAGGCGAAGCCTCGTGAGCCCGGGGCCGATCCGATCAGGGGCGAGGTTCGCCACCGTCTCGAGCGACTCCGCGTCGAGGAGTCGCCAACTGGCGGTTTCCGATCGACAGGTCTCCGCCGCCCACGGGCGAAGCCAGAAGGCGATTCGAGAGCCCAGTGTCTGCGCGTCGTATCCGCTCGCGCAGGGGTCGTGGACGCAGCGTCGCACCTCCGCCTGAGGGGAATCCGTCGACCAGCGAACACTGCAGATCCCTCCCTTCAGGTCGACACCCAGAGCCCGGATCCCATCGCCATCGAGTGCGAGGTCACGGACGAGGTGAACCTCGGGAACCTCCAGGTCCGCGACTCTCTTGCCCTCGGTGGAGATCAGCTCGACCCTCGCAGGCCGATCCCGGCGACCCCTCCCGCGGGCCACCGCCAGTCGCCCTCCGTCCTGCGAGAGCGCCCAGGCCGAGATTCGCTGCGCGAACGCGACCGGTGTCTCCCGCACCTGAACTCGTCCGTCCCGCCGCGAGAGCTCGACGAGCCGGCCGCCAGCTCCATCTTCGCTCTTCCAAGTGAAGATCGAGGCCTCGGGGCCACCCAGCCCTCCCGGCCAACTGTCCGCCATGCCCGGTGCGAGCTCGGTCCGGAGCCGGACCCAACTGGACGTCGCTTCGTCGAAGACGAAGGTCGCGAGCAGGTTCTCTCGTCCCTCGTCGACGCCCGAGAGCTCGAACCAACCCGTTGCGATCTCGCCCCCCCAGACCTCGTCGAGGTCATGAGGAGCGGGGGAGCGGTACCAGCGGTCGGTCGCCAGCAGTGAACCGCCAGCAAGGGCGACGATCGCAGCGAGGGCGACTGCTTGGGCCCCGTGCATCCGCCGGAGATCGACCCGACCGCGCAGCGCCCCGAGTACGACAGGGACCAGGGCGACGAGGAGAAGGCCCGCGTAGAAGAGCACCGGCCTCTTGCCGCCCGAGAGCCAGAGCCAGGTGATGGCAGGAAGCTGACTGGCGGCGGCCACCGCCCCTCCGATCGCCGCCAACTCGAGCGCCATCCACCCCATCCGCGCGCTCACCGTGATCGCGATCGCGGCGGCGAGCCCATAGATCAGAGGTGCCGCGAGCGCGGTGGCGGGCAGCGTGAGCGGCATCGCATCCCACCAGGGGGTGATGCCGAGCCCTTCGGGCCACGAGAGGTCCACCCCGCCGAGGGTGAAGGGGAGCGCGAGCAGTGCGCTCGCGCCGCCAGCGAGAACGGCGGCGGCCACGGCCCGCCCTAGAAGGAGGACGAACCCGCCCACCGGCCTCGCAAGGAAGAAGGAGAGGCGCTTCTCCCGCGCGTCTCTCGCCACGAGCGCCGGCCCGAGGGCCAAGCAGAGGACGAGGCAGAGCACCGAGGGGAGCACGACCGCGAGGACGCTCCGAGCATCGGCGAGCGAGGCACCCTCCCCACGAAGCTGCGGCGCGAGCGCGGGTAGCAAGAAGGAGAGGCTGCCGGCGCCGAGCGCCACCGGGAAGGCGAGCCACCGGCGGCGCACCTCGAAGAGGACGATGGCGAGGAAGGCTCTCACGAGGCGACCTCCGCTTCGGTTTCGGTGAGCTCGCGCAGGAGGGATTCGAGGGCGCTCCGCTCGCTCCCGCGCCGCTCCGCGGTGCCGCGGGCGCGCAGCTCGTCGGCGGTTCCTTCGGCCACTAGGCGGCCGCCGTGGAGGATTCCGATCCGGTCCGCGATCCGCTCCACCTCGCCGAGGTCGTGGGTGGTGAGGAAGACCGTCGCCCCGCGGTCGGCGAGCTCTCCCACGAGCTCGTCGTAGAAGGCGGCGCGGGCCACCGCGTCGAAGCCGAGGGTCGGGTCGTCGAGTACCAGCAGGCGCGGCGCCGGCGCGAGCGCCAGGGCGAGCTGCACCAGCCCCTGCTGGCCGCGCGAGAGCTTCCCGAACGGCCGGCGCGGATCGATCCGGAAGCGCTCCAGCCGCCCCCCGAAGGCGTCGCCGTCCCAGCGCGGCGCGAGGGCCCGGCAGAGGGCGGCGAGCTGCCGCACGGACGCGTCCGGTGGAGCGTCGGGGGCGTCGGGGACGAAGCCGACCTCGGCGAGAGCGGTCACCCGCCGCCGCCACGGGTCGAGCCCGAAGAGGCGGATCGCGCCCCGGCGCGCCGGGCGCAGGCCGAGGAGACTCGCTACCAAGGTCGTCTTGCCGGCGCCGTTGCGCCCGATGAGGGCGTAGACCTCCCCCGCGGCCACCTCCAGGGAGAGCCCGGAGATCACGTCAGTGCGGCCGTAGCCGGCGACGAGATCCCGCAACTCGAGCGCCGGCTCCGCCCGCGCCGCCTTCGGCTCGCTCATCGCTCCTCCTCCTTCCTCGGCCCTGCCTGCCCGGCGAGGGCCTTCCGCACCGCCTCCAGCGCTTCTTCGGGAGTGGCGTGGAGGCGCGCGGCGGCGGCGGCGAAGCGCCCCGCCTCCTCCGCCAGGCCGCGCCGCCGCTCCTCGTCGCCGACTACCGGGGGGTCAGCCGCGACGAACGTCCCCTCCCCCCGCCGCACCTCGAGCACCCCCGCCTCGCCGAGGCGCAGGTAGGCGCGGGCGACCGTGTTCGGGTTGACCTGGAGAGCGCGCGCGAGCTCCCGCACCGAGAGCACCGCGGCCCCCGGGGCAAGCACCCCCGTCGCCACGGAGAGCCGCACGCCGTCCTCGATCTGCCGCCAGATCGGCCGCGGGTCGCCGGGGTCGATGGTGAGGGGGGGCCTCTTCACGAGGTCTAGTGTACTAGAACACTAGGACACAGGCAAGAGCTCCGTCCGGGCCACCGATCGACCCCTTGCGGACGCGGATCTAGCCTTCGGAGACCAGGTCGGCCGGGGCACCCTGTCGCGCAAGCCACGCGCGGGGCGATTCGGCTCCGCCGCGGGCGACGAGCTCGGCGTCCCAGGAGAGGAGGGGGCAGGCGAGGCGGGCGGCGGTGGCGGCGTAGAGGGCGTCGGCGCCGCGGAGGCGCAGCGCCGTGCCGAGGTGGAGGGCGGTCGCGAGGAGGTCGTCGTCCATCGGCTCCAGGCCGAGCGCCGGGTGCGCCGCGAGCCGCTCCCCCGCCGCCCTGGCGAGCTCCGGGTCACCGGTCCGGCGCGCCAACGCACAGACCGACTCCAGCAGGAGCAGCGCCGGCCCCGCGAGCGCTTCGCCGCGCCGCGCCACCGCCGCGAGGAGGGCGACGCTCTCGGGATGGTGGGGATCCCCGGCGTCGAACGCGGACACCCAGATGTTGGCGTCGAGGACGAGCACCGCTCAGCCCCGCTCGAGCCGCCCGCGTCCCGCCGCCACGAGCTCGCCCGCCGGCGGCCCGGGCGGCAGGTCGTGCGTCGCCTCGGCTCCCATCCGCACCCACTCCGCCAGCCACTGCTCGGCGGCGGCCCGGTCCCCGGGGGCCGGCTCCCGGGTCGCCCGCAGCCCGGCGCGCACCAGCTCCGGCACCAGCTCCTTGAGCTTCAGCCGGCGCCGCGCCGCCTCGATCTTGATCTCCGTGACCAACTCGTCCGGGAGCTCGATTGTCGTCTTCATGTCGAGATTTTTCCAGAAAAACAGATTTCCGGGTAAAGGGAGGAGACGAAGGCGAGGCGGCCTGCGCTCCGTGGTCTGCACTTGGGATGAGAGGCGGCCCGAGAGCGTCGGAACGCCGAAAGAGGCCGCCGCGTTGGCGAAGGTGGCCACCGGTGGCTACAATGACCCCATGCGAGCCGTCGGGATCAAGGCGTTCAAGGACAGGGTGAGCGAGTACGTGCGGCTGGCGAGCGGTGGCGAGATCGTCCTGGTCACGGATCGCGACCGGGTCGTCGCCGAGCTCGGCCCGCCGCTGCCGGGCCGGGCGAAGTCGGTCGACGACGCGCGGCTCGCCGATCTCGTACGGCGGGGCATCCTGACTCCGCCGCTGATGAAGACCGTGGCTCCCCCACCCTCGATCCCCGTACTCCCCCTCGGGGAGATCCTCGGGGGCCTCGACGAGGATCGCTCCGAGCGATGATCTACCTCGACACCTCGGTCGCCCTCGCCCAGCTCCTCGGCGAGGACCGCCGGCCGCCCGAGAGTTTCTGGGCCGAGTCGCTCGTCTCCTCGCGGCTGCTCGAGAACGAGCTCTGGATCCGGCTGCACCGGCTCGGCGCCGCGGAATCCCACGGGGCGGCGGCGCGGGACCTCCTGGCCCGAGTCGCGATCGTCGAGCTCGCCCCCGAAGTCCTCGCGCGAGCGCTCGAGCCGTTCCCGCAGCCCGTGCGCACCCTCGACGCGCTGCATCTCGCGAGCGCCGACTTCCTGCGCGCCTCCGGCGCGAAGCTCGCGATCGCCTCCTACGACGACCGCCTGCGGGCCGCCGCCGAGGCGATGGGCTTCGGCCTGCACGCCTGACGCTTCGCCCGGCCCCGTCTTGTCTGGGCGATCGCCGGCCGTTGAAGCCGCGACCTCTCCCGAGAACGAGACCCTCTATGGATCAGATTGCGGGACCGAGAGACGGCGCCCGGGGGGGAACGGCACCGACCGCTTCCAAGCGGGACCTATTGCGGGGCGCACGCGAAACGGGCCCGGGGAAAACCCGGGCCCGCGGTGCCTAAGTGACTGAAAGGATTGGTGGAGCTGATCGGGATCGAACCGACGACCTCTTGAATGCCATT
>JAHDVN010000631.1 GCA_023384635.1 Thermoanaerobaculia bacterium | reverse complement strand
CCATCCTCACCGGGTCGACGGCGGTGATCGAGAGGGCGTAGCAGACGGCGCTGTTGGCGGCCGAACCCCGGCCCTGGCAGAGGATCCCCTCCCGGCGGCAGAGCTCGACGAGGTCCCAGACGATCAGGAAGTAGCCCGCGAGGTCGAGCCTCTCGATCAGCGCCAGCTCCTTCTCCAGCTGGGCCTGGGCGCGGGCGGTGAGCGGCCGGAAGCGGGCCCGGGCGCCGTTCCAGGTCACCTGCCGCAGGTAGGAGGCCGCCGTCTCGCCCGGAGGGACGGGGTAGTCGGGGAAGCGGTAGCCGAGGTCGGCGAGGGTGAAGTCGAGACGCCCCGCGAGCTCGGCCGTGCCGGCGATCGCCGCCGGCAGGTCGCGAAAGAGGCGGGCCATCTCGGCGGGGCCCTTCAGGTGCCGCTCCCGATCGGCGGCGAGCAGCCGGCCGGCGCCGTCGAGCGGGGTGCGGTGCCGCAGGGCGGTGAGCAGGTCGTGGAGCGGCTTCTCCGCGGCCCGGGCATAGCGCACGCCGTTGGTGGCGACGAGCGGCAGGCGGAGGCGGCGGGCGAGGTCGACGAGGGCGCGGTTGCGGTGCTCCTCCTCCCGCCGGCCGTGCCGCTGCAGCTCGACCGCCACCCGGCCGGAGAACTGCCCGGCCAGCCGCTCGAGAAGGCGGCGGGCGGCGTCGAGACCGCCCTCGGCGAGCGACCGCGCGAGCGGCCCCTCGTCGCCGCCGGTCAGCGCCCAGAGCCCCCCGGCGTGCTCCTCGACGAGCTCCCATCCGGCGGCGGCCGCTCCCTTTTCGCGGCCCCGGGCGGCGGCGGTGAGGAGCCGGCAGAGGTTCCGGTAGCCGGCGCGGCTCTCGACCAGGAGCGGGAGGCGGGGGGCGGGCCAGAGCACCGCGGTGTGGTGCCGGCGGGCAAGCGGGCCGCCGGCCGGGGCGAGCGCGATCTCGGCGCCCACGAGGGCGCGGACCCCCGCCCCCTTCGCCGCCTGGTGGAAGCGCGGCGCCCCCTGGACGCCGTTGCGGTCGAGGAGTGCGAGCGCCGGCAGTCCGAGCTCGGCGGCGCGGGCCACCAGGTCCTCGGGCAGGGAGGCGCCGTCGAGGAAGGAGAAGGCCGAGGCGGTGCGGAGCTCGACGTAGGGGGGCGCGCGCGACGCGGGCGGGGTGGGGGCG
>JAHDVN010000158.1:7302-8012 GCA_023384635.1 Thermoanaerobaculia bacterium | reverse complement strand
GACTTCCCCCCGCCCGGACTGGCGCCGCCGGCCGGGCCGTGGGCGTGGCGGATCGACGCCGGCCGCGCCGTGGCGCTGCGGGCCGAGCCGGGGGCGGGGGTGCCCGGTCCCGGCCCGGACCTCGGCTCCTGGCAGCGGGTCGTCGCCCATTTCCGCGAGCGCCCGCGCGGCTACGCGCTGCAGGGGGGCAAGCTCCGGAGCGTCGACAGCCTCCATCCCACGGTCGAGCACGTGCCGGTGCGCGTCGAGGTGGAGAGCGCGGGTCTCGCTTCCGAGGCGCTGCCCGCGGTCGACGGCGCGATCTGGGGGCGGCCGCACTCCGCGTTCCTCTGCCCGCGCGTGCCGTTCCTCTTCGAGCTCGGCGGCGTGCGCGAGGCGGCGCTGCCGGCGCGGGCCCCGGTACCGAGCTGACCTCTCGAGCCGAGCCGCCGCGCTGACCCCCTCGGGCGGATCCGGCGTGCGGCGACGGGGAGAGAGCCGTGTGCTACGATCCCGCGCCCATGAACGAGATCGACCCGCGCCTGCGCCGGCCGCAGCGGATCGCGGTCCTGGCCGGCGACGGCATCGGCCGCGACGTGACCGCCGAGGCGGTGAAAGTCCTCGCCGCCGCGGGCGAGCGCTGGCGACTCCCGCTCGAGCTGGTCGCTCTCCCCTGGAGCGCTGACCACTACCTCGCCACCGGCGAAACGCTGCCGGCGGGCGCGCTCGAG
>JAHDVN010000158.1:2528-7292 GCA_023384635.1 Thermoanaerobaculia bacterium | reverse complement strand
AGGACCTGCGCGACAACTACGCCGCGGTGCTGGTGGGCGCCTACGGCGACCCGCGCGTGCCGGACATGCGGCACGCCGCCGACATCCTGCTCGGCACCCGCTTCGGGCTCGACCTCTACATCAACTTCCGCCCCTGCCGCCTCTACGACGCGCGGCTCTGCCCGCTCAAGGGCAAGGGGGAGAAGGACGTCGACTTCGTGATCTTCCGCGAGAACACGGAGGGGGCGTACGTCGGGGTCGGCGGCAACTTCAAGAAGGGGACGGCGGACGAGGTGGCGGTGCAGGAGGAGATCCACACGCGCAAGGGCGTGGAGCGGATCCTGCGCGCGGCCTTCGACTGGGCGCGGGTTCACGGCCGCCGGCGCGTCTGCATGGCCGACAAGTCGAACGTGATGCGCTTCGGCCACGACCTCTGGCAGCGGGTCTTCGCCGAGGTGCGCGGCGAGTACCCCGAGATCGAGGCGAGCCACATGTTCGTCGACGCGCTGGCCATGCAGCTGGTGCGGGCCCCGGAGCAGTTCGACGTGATCGTCACGAACAACATGTTCGGAGACATCCTCACCGACGTGGGGGCGGCGCTCCAGGGCGGGCTCGGGGTGGCAGCCTCGGCGAATCTGCACCCGGGCCGCACCTCGATGTTCGAGCCGGTGCACGGCTCGGCGCCGAAGCACGCGGGAACCGGCCGCGCCAACCCGGTGGGGGCCGTGCTCTCGGCGGTGCTCATGCTCGAGACGCTCGGGCACGAGGAGGCGGCGCGGGGGGTCGAGGAGGCGGTGGCGCGGAGTCTGCGCGAGGGGCGCACGACCCGCGACCTCGGCGGCAGCCTCGCGACCGCCGAGGTCGGCGACTGGCTGGCGCGGCTGGTTGCCGCCGCTCCGGACGGCTGAGGCGCCGCGATGGATCTCGTCGAGAGCGGGCTCATCCACGACTGGAACCAGGCCGGCGAGCTGCCGCGGCCGGCGCGCGGGCGGATCGAGCTCGACGACGAGACGCTGCGCGACGGGCTGCAGTCGCCGTCGGTGCGCACCCCGTCGATCGCCCAGAAGCTCGAGATCCTGCACGGTTTGGTCGAGCTCGGCATCGAGGCCCTCGACATCGGCCTGCCGGGGGCCGGTCCGCACGTCGCCCACGATGTCGAGCGGCTGGCGCGGGAGATCGTCTCCTGCCGGCTGCCGATCGTCCCCAACTGCGCCGCCCGCACGGTGCGCGCCGACATCCAGCCGATCGTCGAGATCTCCGCGCGCACCGGCATCGCGCTCGAGGTCGCCTGCTTCCTCGGCTCGAGCCCGATCCGCCAGTACGCCGAGGGGTGGGACCTCGAGCGGATGGTGCGGCTCACCGACGAGGCGATCTCCTACGCGGTGGGCGAGGGGCTGCCGGTGATGTACGTCACCGAGGACACGACGCGCGCCGCTCCGGCGGACCTCGCGCGGCTCTACCGCACGGCGGTGGAGGCCGGGGCGAGGCGGGTCTGCATCGCCGACACCGTGGGGCACGCGACCCCAGAGGGGGCCGCCAACGTGGTGCGCTTCGTGCGCGGCGTCGTGGACGCGACGGGCGAGGCGGTGGCGGTCGACTGGCACGGGCACAACGACCGCGGGCTCGGGGTCTGCAACGCGATCGCCGCGGCGCTGGCCGGGGCCGACCGGATCCACGGCACGCTGCTCGGAATCGGCGAGCGGGTGGGCAACACGCCGATGGACCAGCTGCTCGTCAACTTCCGCCTCATGGGCTGGCGCGACCACGAGCTCGGGCGCCTCGCGGGCCTCTGCGCCGAGGTGGCGGCGATCACCGGCATCCCGGTGCCGGAGAACTACCCGGTGCTGGGTCGCGACGCCTTCCGTACCCAGACGGGCGTGCACGCGGCGGCGATCCTGAAGGCCAAGGCGAAGGGGGACGACTGGCTCGCCGACCGGATCTACTCCGGGATTCCGGCCTCCCTCGTCGGGCGGCGCCAGGAGGTCGAGATCGGACCGATGAGCGGCCAGGCGAACGTCCTCTTCTGGCTCGCGGCGCGCGGCCTGCCGGCCGACCCGGAGCTGGTGCAGGAGCTCTTCCGTCTCGCCAAGTCGGCGCCGCGGGTGCTGAGCGAGGCCGAGGTGCTCGCCTGTTGCCGCCGCCACGGGCGGTGACGGCTCCCCGGCGGGCCGCGGTCTAGAATCGCCGCATGTGGCTCGAGCGCCTGACGGTCGGACCGCTGGCCGAGAACTGCTACCTGGTGGGAGCGCGCGAGGGCTCCGAGCTCGCGATCGTCGACCCCGGCGCCGAGAGCGGCCGGATCGCCGCGGCGGTCGAGGTCTCGGGGCGGCGGCCGGTGGCGATCCTCCTCACCCACGGACACGTCGACCACATCGCCCACTGCGCGCACCTCGCCGAGCGCTACGAGCTCGGCGTCTGGGTGCACCGCGACGACCTCCCGCTCCTCGCCGGGCCGCAGTGGCCGGAGCTCGAGGCGGCGCTCGGGGCCCGCCCCTGCCCGGCTCCGGCCGGCTTCCTGGAGGAGGGGAGCCCGGCCCGCTTCGCCGGCCTCGCCCTCGACGTCCTCCACACCCCGGGGCACACCCCCGGCGGCATCTGCCTGATCGATCCCGGGAGCCGCCAGGCGCTGGTCGGCGACACCCTCTTCCACCGCGGCGTGGGGCGCACCGACCTGCCCGGAGGCGACGGGCCGACGCTCGCGCGGTCGCTGCGCGAGCGGCTCTTCGCCCTCGACGGCGACTTCCTCTGCTGGCCGGGGCACGGCCCCGAGACTCGGCTCGCCGAGGAGCGGCTCGAGAACCCGTTCGTCGGCACCCGCGCCCGCTTCTCCCCCTGGTGAGCGAGGTCTCCCGGTTCCGACGCGATCTCGACGCCTACCTCTCGGCGCTCGAGCTCGAGCGCGGCCTCTCGCCGCGGACGGTGACCGCGTACCGCGCCGACCTCGAGCGGCTCGGCGCCGACCTCGCCCGACTCGGCGGCGATCCGTCGGCGGCGAGCGCCGGCGACCTCGCCGCCCACCTGCGGCGGCTGCGCACCCGGAACCTCTCGCCCCGGTCGGTGAACCGGGCGCTGGCGGCGCTGCGCGGCTTCTACGCCTTCCTCGTGGCCACCGGGCGGCGCGACGACGATGTGGTGGCGTCGCTGGTCTCGCAGCGCACGCTGCGCCACCTGCCGCGGGTGCTCGACGAGACCGAGGTCGAAGCACTGCTCGCGGTTCCTGACCCGAGCACGCCGGCGGGCCTGCGCGACCGCGCGATGCTCGAGCTGCTCTACGCCACCGGCCTGCGCGTCTCGGAGCTGGTCGGGTTGCGGCTCTCCGAGCTCCATCTCGACCGCGGCTTCCTGCTCGTCGTCGGCAAGGGGGACAAGGAGCGCCCGGTGCCGCTCGGCGACGAGGCGGAGCGGTGGCTGCGCCGGTACCTCGCCGAGGCGCGCTCGCGCCTGGCCCGGGGCCGCCACGACCGCCTCTTCGTCAACGCGCGCGGCGCGCCGCTCACCCGCCAGGGAGTCTGGAAGATCCTGCGCGGCCACGGGCTCGCGGCGGGGATCGCCGAGCTCCACCCGCACGCTCTCCGACACAGCTTCGCCACCCATCTGCTCGAGCACGGCGCCGACCTCCGGGCCGTGCAGGCGATGCTCGGCCACGCCGACATCGCCACCACCGAGATCTACACCCATGTCCACCGCGAGCGCCTGCAGCGGATCTACGACCGCTTCCACCCGCGCGCCTAGGCGGCCGCGCCGCGGCCCGCGGAGGGCGGCCGCCCCGGGTCCAGCCCTGGCGCTCGCCCTGGCGCTGGCGGCGGGCGCCCCGGCGGCCGCGGAGCTCGTGGTGCTCACCGGCGGCGAGGTGCTGAAGGTCTCGGCCTACGAAGTGGTGGGGGAGAAGGCGCGGCTCGCGCTGGCGGGAGGCGGGGAGCTCGTGCTGCCGCTGCTGCGCGTCGAGCGGGTGGTGGAGGACGAGGTCCCCGACGACGTGCCGGTGCCGGACGCCTTCCTGCCGTCGCCGTTCGCGCTCGGCTACTCTCCGGGCCAGGAGGTCGGAGCGCCCCGGTTCGGCGGCGAGATCCGGGCGGCAGCCGAGCGCCACGACCTCAACCCCCGCCTGGTCGCCGCGGTGGTCGGGGCGGAGTCGGCGTTCGACGCGCGCGCCGTCTCCCACAAGGGGGCGCGGGGTCTCATGCAGCTGATGCCGGCGACGGCGCTGCGCTTCGGGGTGGCGCCGGGCGAGCTGTTCGAGCCGGAGCGAAACCTGGAGGCCGGCGCGCGCTACCTGCGCTGGCTGATCGACCGCTACGAAGGGGCGCTGCACCTGGCTCTGGCCGCCTACAACGCCGGCGAGGGAGCGGTCGACCGGTACGGCGGCGTGCCGCCCTACCGCGAGACGCGGCGCTACGTGCTGCGGGTCTACGAGCGGTTCGGGATCTCGCCGGGGAAGACCCCGCGGTAGGCGAGCGCCACCAGCGTCCGGTCGTCGTCCGCGGGCCGCCCCCGGCCGTGCCGCGCCACGGCGGCCAGGAGCCGGTCGCGCACCGCTTCGGGGGAGGGCGCCGGCCCGGCGAGCGCCGCCTGGATCCGCTCGTAGCCGAACGGCTCGCCCTCCGGATCGCGGCTCTCCACGAAGCCGTCCGAGAGCCAGACGACGAGGTCGCCGGGGGCGAGGGCGATCTCCCGCTCGGCGAACCCCTGGTCGAAGGTGCCCAGCGGGGGACTGGGCAGGAGGATCTCCTCGACCCGGCCGCCGCGCAGCAGGTAGGTGGGGGGGTGGCCGGCGTTTGTCAGGCG
>JAHDVN010000158.1:0-2518 GCA_023384635.1 Thermoanaerobaculia bacterium | reverse complement strand
CGCAGACGCCCGCTCGGCAGGTGGAGCTGGCCGAGGGTGGCGGTCACGAAGGTGCGCACCGGCCGTTCGGTGCGGATCATCTCCCCCAGGCGCCGCAGCGTGGCGGCGGGCGACTCGCCGTTCTCGACCAGGATCTGGAGCGCCGCCTTGAGCATCGCCATGCGCAGCCCGGCCGGGAGCCCGTGCCCCGCGACGTCGGCGATCACCACCGCGAGCGTCTCCTCCTGCACGCGCAGGAGGTCGAAGTAGTCGCCGCCGATCGCCGCGCTCGGCTCGAAGTGGGTGGCGAACTGCACCCCCGGCAGCTGGAGCGCCTCGCGGGGAAGCAGGTCCTGCTGGAGCCGGCGCGCCAGCTCGAGCTCCTTGTCGAGCGCCTCCTTCTGGGCCGCGGTCGTCACCAGCTCCTCGAGGTGGGCGGCCATGGCGTTGAAGGAGCGCTGGAGCTCGCCCAGCTGGTCCTGGCGGCGCACCGGGATGCGCACCGAGAAGTCGCCGCCGGCGATGGCGCCGGTCGAGCGGCTCAGCCGGTTCACGGCCCGCGAGAGGCCCACGATCATGAAGAGCGCCACCGCCGCCGCGATCACGTAGATGTCGAGGAGGACCGCGGCGAGGACGAGGAAGAGGAGCCAGGCCGAGGTGTCGACCTCCGCCGAGGTCGAGTGCAGCTGCTCGCGCAGGGCCGCCGGAGAGGCGACCAGCGACACGCTCACGAAGTCGGCCGACTCGGCGCCGGAGGCCAGGTCGCGCAGCGGACCCGAGAGCTCGACCCAGTGGACGAGGGGGCGTTCCCGGAACGGTCGCGGCCCCTCGCCCGTCCACGGAAAGCGGGCCTCGAACTCCGCCGCTGCCGGGCCCCCCTGGCCACGCCCGGATCCGAGCGCGAGCCGCCGCCCCCCGATCTCCAGATAGGTGATCTTCCGCCGCGCGGGGTCGTCCTCCCGATAGAGCCGGACGACCGCGCCGGCGCCCTCGGCGAGCGCCGCCTCGAGCCCCTCGGCGCGCAGGGCGACGACCCCGAACGGACCCCGCTGCCGCGCCACCGCGAGCGCGATCCGGCCGTCCGCGAGGCTCGCGAAGGCGGGGGCGGCGGTCTCCCCGCCGGCTTCCGCGCCGGCGAGCCAGACCGGGAAGCGGTCCGGAGCCCGTGGATCGCCGGCGATGCGGTGCCCGTGGCGGTACCAGGCCAGGGCGGCCCCGTCCGGTGCGGCCGGGCGCTCCCCGTCGGCGAGCCGCTCGAGGCCGGCCGCCGCGGCCGCCGAGAGGCGCGCCTGCACCCCCAGGGTGGCGTCGCGGTAGAGGTGGCCGAGGAAGAAGCCGGCCAGCAGGTAGCCGCCCACCAGGAGGAGGAGGGCCAGCATGGCGAGCGGGAGAACCCCCAGCAGGAAGTAGGAGAAGGCGAGGCGGCGGCCGACGCGCCAGAGAAGGTGGCGCCAGGCCAGGCGCGCCAGCCAGAGGACGATCAGGAGCAGGGCGAGCGCCACGCCGGCGCGGCCGAGGTGGACGAGGAGCGGCCAGCCGGAGCGGAGGGCGAGGAGGGAGCCCGCGAGGAGGGCCCACGGCAGGAGCGTGCGGAGGCGGGCGGTGGTCTTCACGGCGCGGTTCGACTCGTCACCCAGAGGGTACGCGCGACCCCGGCGGCGGGTTCCGCGCCCCGGCGGCGGTCCTGCGGCACGTCCGGCGCCTGATAGAATCGCACCGCTGATTCCGGCCGCGGCGCCCGCCGCGGCGTCACCCTCGGCGAAGGAGGCGAACGTGTCGCGACTGCCGCGAGCGCAAGAGTACCTGAAGACCGGATTCACGGCCGAGGCCGCCGCCGCCGCGCGCTGCCGGGCCTACGCCCAGGCCGCCGAGCGCGCCGGCCGGCCGAACCTCGCCGCCGCCTGGCGCGAGCTCGCGGCCGAGAAGGACGGTCTCGCCATCGCCCAGCTCGAGGCGGCGGGGAAGGTGTGGGGGGACGGCGAGGCCATCGCCGCCGCGCTGGCCGAGGAGCGCTTCGAGAACCACTCCCTCTACCCGCGCATGGTTCGCGAGGTCGACGCCGAGACGGCCGCGGTCTTCGGCCAGGTCATCGCCGCCCAGGAGGTCCACGCGGAGCGGTTGGCCGCGCTCGCCGAGCGGCTGCGCGCCGCCACGGCCGATCTGCCCGCCTGAGCGCTCCGGCGCCGTCCACGGAGCGCGGCGGGGCGTAGGGTAGGATGGGCCCGCCCGCCGCGGCGGCGGGGGCCGAGCGCACGAGGAGGCGGCATGCAGTTCACCGGCGAATCCTGGATCACGACCACGCTCGAGGCGGTCTCCGACTGGGCGCAGAAGCACTCCTTCTGGCCGCTCCCGTTCGGTACCGCCTGCTGCGCGATCGAGTTCATGAGCGTGGTGTCGAGCCACTACGACATGGCCCGCTTCGGCTACGAGGTCGTCCGCTTCTCGCCGCGCCAGAGCGACCTGATGATCGTCGCCGGCACCATCACCGACAAGATGGCGCCGGTGCTGCGCAAGATCTACGACCAGATGCCCGATCCGA
>JAHDVN010000157.1 GCA_023384635.1 Thermoanaerobaculia bacterium | reverse complement strand
CGTCGAGCACCACCACCTCGCCGACGCGGCGCGCGCGGTCCGGGCCGGCCTCGGGCCCCCAGGCGGCCAGGTCGAGCGCCGGCGTCGGCGCACCCGCCGCGAGGACGAGCTCGCCCACCTGCTGCGGCGCGGCGTCCGGCCCGGCCGCCCGCACCTCGATCGCGCCGAGCGCCGCGGGCTCGTCCGCGCCGCGCCGGAAGTCGCCGTCGCGGTCGGCGAAGGCGGCCAGGCGGTAGCGGCCGGGCGGCACCACGAAGAGGAACTCCCCGCGCGCCGAGGCGAGGTCGTAGTGGACCACCCGCTCCCCCGCCGGCCCCGGCGCGAGCACCGCCACGAGCACCGCCGCCCCGGGCGCCGGCGCCATCGCCCGCCCCGTGAAGGCGCGCAGCCCCTCCAGCTGCTCCAGCTCCGGCGCGAGGCGCGCCGTGCCGCAGGCGAGCGAGCAGAGCAGCGGCGCGGCGAGCGCGAGCGCGCGGCCGCCGGCGCTCACGCGCGCGTTCCCGGAGGCGAGCAGCAGGGACCTCCGCGCCGGGCCATGCCTACTCTTCCTCCGCCGCTGCCGGGGGTGGGGGCGGTGCGGGGGCGGCGCCGGCGCACGCCACGGCGCGGAGCGCCTCCGCGACCCCGAGGAATAGGTGGAGCAGCTCGAAGGTGAAGCCGGCGAAGTGCTCGCCCGGGGCGTCGGTCACGAAGTACTCGGCCCGGCCGCGGACCTCGAGCCATCCCTGGGCGGCGAGCTTCGCCAGCTTGCGGCGCACGGTCTCGCGCGGGATGCCGGTGGCGGCCGCGATCGACTGGGCGTTGGCCGGCAACGGGCGCAGATCCTGGTCGGGCTGCGCCAGCAGGGCCTCGAGACGGCAGGCGTCCTGGCGCGCTCGTGCGACCCAGGGGAGGTAGTTGTGGTGCGCCACCTCGCCGAGCACGATCGCCGCCTCGATGTCGCCCCGGAAGGCCCGCCGGACGCGCAGCAGGTAGTCGAGGAAGAAGCCGTTGATCGTGAGGTTGATCGCGCCGCGGTGAGCGTCGAAGATGGCGCGGTCGATCTTCCCCGGTGTCAGCGGGTCCGCGGCGGCGGCCGGAGGGCGGCGCGAGGTCATGGGGTTCGCGTCTCCTGAGAATCCGAATCGTTGAGTTTTCCACGAACCGGGGGGAGACCCCGCACGACACCGCCCAATCTGGGCAATCGAGGCTCGCGAGCGCCCGCTCGCCCCCCGGGCCGACTACCTGCCGCAGGCGATGCCCGAGGCCGCCTCCTGTTTCGGGAGCGCGAGATCGAAGGTGAGGTCGAGGCGATAGGAGCGCCCGTCGCTCGTGCGCCCGCCGACGATGCGGCCGGCGATGCGGCCGCCGGGGACGGCCTCTCCCTCGAGCCGCTCGACCCGGAGCTCCTGCGGCGCCTCCATCACCCACTGCGCGCCGGCGAGCGGCGCCTGCGCGTGGGCAAGGCCGACGTCGAACGACTTCACCGCCTCCGCGGAAGCGCTCGTCTCGCCCCCACCCGGGCAGAAGGCGACGAGGAGCATGGTGCGCTCCTTCCCCTCGTGGATCGAGCTGGCGTAGGCGCTCAGCGCGAACATCTCGCGCTCGGCGTCCGCGATCGGGCTCTCGTTGAACCAGATCGTCACGCTGTTCTCGCCCGGCAGCACCGCGGCGGCGCAGTGCGTGGCCGAGAACGCCTCGCCGGCCATGACGCCGGTGGCCGTGCAACTGTCCTCGGCGTGCGCCGAGCCGCCGCCCGCGAGCAGCAGCAGGAGGATGGCGCCGGCGCCCGGCGCGATCCGGCGACGTCCCGTCGAGCTCTTCGTTCCTCTCATCACGGTTTCTCCTCTCTCCACGTCGGTGCTGCGGTTCGGGTCGGTCACGGTGCCACGGCGAGGTGGAACTGCAGGTCCCACGCGTACCGGCGCTCGCCGGGTCCGGGCGCGCTGCCGGCGAGCCGGGCCGCGACGTGGCCGCCCGGCCGCGGCTCCGCTGCGAGCTCGGAGATGCCGCAGCCGGCGGCGTCGGTGTTGTTCCCGATCGATCCCCCGCGCGCGAAGCTCACGTTGAGGAAGCAGTAGCCGACCGAAGCCGCCGTCGCCGGCGCGCCCGCCGGCAGCTCGAGGTGGAGCGCGGCGACCGGCCCGCCCTCCCCCCAGCTGCCCGCCCGGAGATCCCGGAGCATCCCGGGCGGCGGCTCGCGGTCGAACAGGGCCACGCGCAGCTGTCCCCGTCCTGCGTCCCACCAAGCCAGACCGTGGCTCACGGAGAGCTCCTGGCCGTCGAAAGTCGCGGTGCCGCGCACCGTGCCGGGCGGGAGCGGCGACGCCGGGGTCACGGCGGCGACCGCTGCCGCGACCTCCCCGCCCGGCGCCGCGAGCGAGACCGAGAACGGGAGGCGCAGCGCGTAGCCCGCCCCCTCCCCCTGGACGAGCCCGATGAGCATCCCCCCGGGGCGCAGGATCCCGCCCACCGAAAGGAGGTGACAAGCGGCCGCGTCTCCCTCCCACTCGCCGGACCGGCGCAAGCCGTGCACGCTCACCCGGCAGCCGCGCAGCTCGCCGGCCATGCCGGACTCCGAGCCGGGAGTGAACTCGAGCTCCACCAGCGCCATCGGCCCCGCCGCGTCGACCTGCCAAACCCCGTCCTGCTGCGCCGCCTCCTCCGCCGCAGCGCCGGGCGGGCGCGCGAAGAACGCGAGCTCGACCCGGTTCTCCTGCGCGTCCCAGATCGCGCGCGCCGGCGCGAGCGAGACCTCCTCGCCGCCGAGCCGCACGCTGCCGCGGGTGAGGTCGGTATCCGCTCCCGCCGCCGCCGCGATGCTGCAGCAGCCCATGACCACCGCCCACACGATCCTGCGCAAGCTCATCGCTGCTCCTCCCCGATTGTCCGGCGGACCGGCTGGCGGCGGATCCTACTGCAGGCTGCCCACCTGTCGCGCGCGCGCGGCCACCTCACAATCGAGACCAGAACGCTCGGCTGTCGCGCGCCGTCCTCGTGCGGACGCTCTCCCGCCGGCAGCTTCGCGGCGGTCGACTACAATGCCTCGACACCCCCGCCGATCGCGACCCGGCCGGCGCGGGCGGAGGTCCGCGATGAGCCGATTCGCCGTCCAGCGCCTCTTCAACGTCCGCCGCGACGAGGTCGTGCCGGTGCTGCTCGCGGCCGCCTACTTCTTCTGCGCGCTGACCGCCCTCATGGTGCTGCGTCCGGCGCGCGAGGCGCTCGGCATGCAGCGCGGTATCGAGGCGGTGCGCTGGCTCTTCCTCGGCACGCTCGCCGTCACCCTCCTCGTCAACCCGCTCTTCGGCCTGCTGGTGAGCCGCTTTCGCCGGCTCCCGTTCATCGCCGCCACCTACGGTTTCTTCGCCGTCTCCCTGCTCGGCTTCCACCTCGTGATGACGCAGGCGCCCGAGCGGATCGGCGTCACCTCCGGCCAGGTCTTCTACGTCTGGTTCAGCGTCTGCAATCTCTTCGTCACCATGGTCTTCTGGGCGCTGATGGCGGACCGCTTCTCGCTCGAGCAGAGCAAGCGGTTCTTCGCCCTGATCGCGGTCGGAGGCACCGCCGGCGCGGTCTTCGGTCCCTGGCTCGCCGCGCGGCTCGCCGAGCCGCTCGGCACGCCGGCGCTGCTGCTCGTCGCCGCCGGCTTTCTCGCCCTCGCCGTGGCCCTCGCCTGGGCGCTGGGGCGGAGCGCTCCCGAGCGCGCCGCCGCCCCGGGCGAGGCGACGTCCTCGCGGGGGACGGTGATCGGCGGCAGCGCCTGGGCGGGCTTCCGCGACGTCTTCCGCTCCCGGTACCTGCTCGGGATCGCCGGCTACGTGCTGGCGATGACCGTGATGGCCACCTTCATCTACTTCACGCGGCTGCAGATGGTCGCGGCCCTCGGCGAGGGGCTCGACCTGCGCACCGCGGCCTTCGCCCGCATCGACCTCGCCACCCAGCTCGCCACGCTCGTGCTCCAGCTCGTCGTCACCGGCCACCTGATGCGCCGCCTCGGCGTGCCGCTGACGCTGGCGCTGCTGCCGCTCGCCGCCGCGCTCGGCTTCCTCGGGCTCGTCGTGCTCGGCTCGCTCGCGGCGCTGGTCCTGCTCGAGGCGACCTTCCGGGCGCTGCAGCGCGCCGTCGCCCGCCCGGCGCGCGAGACCCTCTTCACGGTGGTCGGCCGGGAGGAGAAGTACAAGGCCAAGGCCTTCCTGGACACCTTCGTCTACCGCGCCGGCGACGTGGTCGGGGCCCAGACCGAGGGGCTGCTCGGGCGGCTCGGGCTCGGGCTCGCCCCGCTCGCCGCGGTCGCCGTGCCGCTCGCCGCGGCCTGGGCCGCCCTCGGGCTCTGGCTCGGGCTCGCTCAACGACAGATCGCGGCGCGGCGCACGGAGCACCCGCTCCCGGCCGCCGCGCCCCCGGACCCGGAAGGGGGATGACCATGTGGACCCGACGAGAGTACCTGCAGATGAGCCTGGCCGCGGGCGCGACGCTCGCCCTGCCGCCGCGTCTCGGCGCCGCCGAGCCAGCGGGGGGTGAGCTGATCACCCGCGCCGTTCCCTCCACCGGGCAGCGCCTCCCGGCAGTCGGCCTCGGCAGCTCGGCCACCTTCTCGCAGGTCGCGCGCGGAGAGGACCACGCCGCGCTCGAGGAGGTGCTGCGGACGATGGTCGAGCACGGAGGCACCGTCTTCGACACCGCGCCCTCCTACGGCGCCTCCGAGGAGGTCGCCGGCGGCATCGCCGAGAAGCTCGCGATCACCGACCGGCTTTTCTGGGCCACCAAGGTCAACGTCGCACCACGCGGCGGTGGCGCCGCCGATCCCGCCGCGGCGCGCGCCCAGCTCGAGGCTTCGTTCGCACGCCTGCGCACGCCGGTGATCGACCTCGTGCAGGTCCACAACCTCGGCGACATGCCGACCCAGCTCCCGATCCTCCGGGAGCTGAAGGCGGCCGGTCGGATCCGCCACCTCGGGGTCACCACCACCTTCCCCGGCCAGTACGAAGAGCTCGTGCGGGTGATGAAGGACGAGCCGCTCGACTTCATCGGCATCGACTACGCGGTCGACAACCGCGCCGTCGAGCAGACCATCCTGCCGCTCGCCGCGGAGCGCGGAATCGGGGTGCTGGTCTATCTGCCGTTCGGGCGCACCCGCCTCTGGGAGCGCGTGCGGGGACAGGAGCTGCCGGCCTGGGCAGCCGAGTTCGACGCCGCCTCCTGGGCGCAGTTCTTCCTCAAGTTCGTGCTCGCGCACCCGGCGGTCACGGTGGCCACGCCGGCCACCAGCAAGCCGCACCACATGGCCGACAACATGGGCGCGGCGCGCGGCCGCCTCCCCGACGCGGCGATGCGGCGCCGGATGATCGCGCACATCGAGGCGCTGCCCGGCTGATCCGGGCGGCAAGCCCCGGGCCGGCCCCGCGCCGGATCACTCCGGCACGCGGTAGACCATGGCGTTGGCGTTCATCCCCGCGCCCACGGAGGCGAAGACCACGAAGTCGCCGGGGTCGAGGCAGTGGCCGTCGAGCTCGCCGCGCAGCAGCAGGTCGAGGAGCGTGGGAATGGTGGCGACGGAGCTGTTGCCGAGCCAGGAGATGCTCATCGGCATCACCGCGCGGAGCTCCTCGTCGCTCACTGCCCCCCGGCCGCCGAGCTCGAAGACGCGCCGCACGATCGTCTCGTCCATCTTCTCGTTCGCCTGGTGGATGAGGATCTTGCGCACCTCGCCGAGCTCCACGCCCGCCTCGGCGAGCGCCCGCACGACCACCTCCGGCACCACCTGGCAGGCGTACTTGTAGAGCTTGCGGCCGTTCATCTTGAGGTAGAGCTCGCCGCCCGAGCGCGCGCGATCGTACGACTCGCCCATCCAGAGCAGGTGCGCGTGCTCGCGGGTGTCGGAACGGGTGACCGCGGAGAGGACGCCGAACGGCGGGCTCCCGGGGTCCGGCGCGCGGGCCTCGAGGATGGTGGCGCCGGCGCCGTCGGAGTAGATCATCCCGTCGCGGTCGCAGGGATCGGAGATGCGCGAGAGGGTCTCGGCGCCGACCACGAGCGCGCGGCGCACGCGGCCCACGCGGATCGCGTCGTGGGCGAGGAGCACGGCGTGCAGCCAGCCCGGGCATCCGAAGGCGACGTCGTAGGCCACCGACCAGGGGTTCTCGATCTCGAGCCCGTGCTTGACCCGGGCCGCCAGGCTGGGCACGAAATCGGAGCGGCGGTTGCCGGCGCGCACGTCGCCGAAGTTGTGGGCGACGCTGATCAGGTCGAGGCTCTCGGGGTCGATCCCGGAGCTGTCGAGCGCGGCGCGCGCGGCCAGCAGCGCGATGTCGGAGGTCACCTGCTCGTCGGCGACCCAGCGCCGCTCCCGGATGCCGGTGATCGCCTCGAGCTGGGCCACGATCTCCTCGTTCGCCTTCGCGAACGGGCGGCCGTCGGCGTCGAGCAGGGGCCGCGCGACGAACTCTGCGTTCGGCACCACGCGCGGTGGCACGTAGCTGGCGTTGCCGACGATCACGGTGCGTGGCGCCGGGAGCATGGGACGTCCTCCTTCGAATCCGTTCGGAGACCCGGATTCTCTCCCAGGTGAGCGCGAGCGCGTGTCAGACTTCTGTCAGATCTCCCGCCGCAGCGCGGCGTGGAGAGGCGCAGGGAAGAGCGAGGGGCACCGCGCCCCCTGCCGCGCCTCCCGCACCGCCGCGATCTGGTATAAGCCGTCATCTCATGGCCCGCCCCGTCCTGCTCGGCTGCGAAGGGATCTCCAAGGCGTTCGGTGCCCGCCCGCTCTTCGCCGGCGTGCGCTTCTCCCTCTTCGCGGGCGACCACGTCGGCATGGTCGGCCCCAACGGGGCGGGCAAATCGACGCTGCTCCGGATCCTCGCCGGTCTCGAGACGCCCGACGAGGGGTCGGTCACCCTGCGCAAGGGGGTGCGGGTCGGCTACGTGCCGCAGGACCCGGTCTTCGCCCCGGGAGAGAGCGTCGCGCAGGTGGTCGCCGGGGCGCTCGCCGGCGAGGACCGGCTCGAGGAGCACGCGCGCGACCGGCGGGTCGCGGTCGCACTCGGAAGGTCCGGGTTCGGCGACCCCGCGGCGCGGACCGAGACGCTCTCCGGCGGCTGGCGCAAGCGCCTGGCAATCGCTCGCGAGCTCGCCCGCGAGCCCGACATCCTGCTGCTCGACGAGCCGACCAACCACCTCGACGTCGACGCCATCCTCTGGCTCGAGACGCTGCTCGCCAGCGAGCCGAAGGCGTTCCTGGCGGTGAGCCACGATCGCTACTTCCTGCAACGCCTCGCGCGGCGCGCCTTCGAGCTCAATCGCGCCTTCGCCGGCGGCCTGCTCGAGGTCGAGGGCTCCTACGCCGACCTGCTCGAGGCGCGCGACGAGCGGCTGCGCAACCAGGCGGCGTACGAGGAGACGCTCGCCAACCTGGTCCGGCGCGAGGTGGCGTGGCTGCGGCGCGGCCCGAAAGCCCGCACCACCAAGGCCAAGGCGCGCATCCAGAGCGCCGGGCGGCTCGTCGACGAGCTCGCCCTGAGCCGCGACCGGTCGCGCTCGGGCGAGGCCACGGTGGGCCTCGAGCTCGCCGGCTCCGAGCGGCGGACGAAGCGGCTCTGGGAGTGCCGCGGCCTCTCCAAGGCGATGGGCGCACGGCTGCTCGTGTCCGGTCTCGACCTCTTCCTCGGTCCCGGCACGCGACTCGGCGTGCTCGGCCCCAACGGCTCCGGCAAGAGCACGCTCTTGCGCCTGATCGTCGGCGAGCTCGCCCCCGACGGCGGCACCATCCTCACCGCGGACCGTCTGCGCGTGGCCTACTTCGAGCAGAACCGGGAGAGCCTCGACCCGGAGACGACCCTGCAGCGGGCCCTCGCCCCCGAGGGCGACAGCGTGGTCTATCGCGACCGCTCGCTCCACGTCGCCTCCTGGGCGAAGCGTTTCCTCTTCCGGCCGGAGCAGCTGGTGACACCGGTCGGCCGGCTCTCGGGCGGCGAGAAGGCGCGCATCGTCCTCGCCCGCCTGATGCTGCGCCCCGCCGACCTCCTGGTGCTCGACGAGCCGACCAACGACCTCGACATCCCGACCCTCGAGGTGCTCGAGGA
>JAHDVN010000630.1 GCA_023384635.1 Thermoanaerobaculia bacterium | reverse complement strand
CGGTGACGTTGGCGCGGGCATTGGGCGCGGACGGTTATGGAGATTACTCGTATGTGTATGCGCTTGTAAGCGTGCTTGCCATTCCCGCCCAGTTCGGGCTTCCCAATTTGCTGGTGCGCGAGACTGCAAAGGCGCTTGCGAAGCAGGAGTGGGGTTTGATTCAGGGCGTTTGGCGTTGGGCTGGCAAGATGACAAGCCTCCTGGCTGTGATTTTAATCCTCGGTACGGGCGCGGTGGCGATAGTCTGGGGAAAATCTTTTAACCCGGGCCAGTTAAGCGCCATGTTCTGGGGATTGATCCTAATGCCGCTGATCGCATTCGGGGAATTGCGGGGAGCGGCGCTGCGCGGTTTGCATCGGGTCGTGGAAGGACAAATTCCAGAGCAAGCCATCCTGCCCGGGTTATTTTTTATTTTCGTCCTGGCCGCGGCTATTGTCTTCCCGAAAATGGATATGACCCCCGCCACAGCCATGGCCTTGCAAGTGGCGGCCGCGGGGATCGCTTTTGCAATCGGCGCGTGGCTTCTTTGGCGGGCAACCCCAACGGAGGTTCGTGACGCGAGTCCTTTATATGAAGGTCGGGCCTGGTTGGCGAGTACATTGCCGCTGGCGTTCATTGGCGGAATGCAGTTGATCAACCGCCGCTTGAGCATACTTGTGCTTGGCTTTTTCGTCGATTCGTCTCAAGTGGGCATTTTTCGGGTCGCCGATCAAATGGCTTTACTGATCTCCGTCGGTCTTCAGGCCATGAACCTGGCGGTAGCCCCCCAATTTGCCCGTCTTTATGCAATCGGCAACAAGGAACGTCTTCAGAAACTGGTCACCGCCAGTTCGCGCATCGTATTTTTTCTGACGCTTGCGATTGTGGCGTTTTTTTTGGCGTTTGGAAAGCCGTTCCTGCGGATTGTGTTTGGAGAAGAATTTGCCCCCGCCTACGTTCCGCTGGTCATACTGGCTATCGGCCAGCTGGTAAATGCCTTGACCGGCTCTGTCGCCGTTTTGTTGAACATGACGGGACACGAACAGGCTACCGCGCAAGGGATGACGATTTCGGCCATCGCGAACGTGGTCCTGAACCTGATCCTTGTTCCGCTGTGGGGACCTAACGGGGCCGCGCTTGCCTCGGCGGTTACTTTCACGGCTTGGAATGTCATCTTATGGGTCGCGGTACACAGAAGGCT
>JAHDVN010000629.1 GCA_023384635.1 Thermoanaerobaculia bacterium | reverse complement strand
TTTCGAGCCCGTCCGCGGCTCGGGGCTCGCCGACCAGGCGCGGGAGCTCTTCCTCGCCGGGGCGCTCGCCTACGCCGAGCTCGCGTCGGCCGAGAGCCGCGACGCGCTGCGCTTCCGCCGCCAGCGGCAGCGCGAGGAGGAGGGGCGCCAGCGCACCGCGAGCTACTTCCAGATCCAGACCGACCTGCTCGATCCGGAGGCCCAGTTCGCGCGCGCCCTCGCCCTGCGGGAGGCGGGCAAGCTGCGCCTGGCGGTCGAGCACCTCGAGTTTGCCAGCGACTGCGACCCCGGCAACGCCCTCTATCTCGCCGAGCTCGCCTGGACGCGGTTGCTCGACGCCCCGGGGCGCGCGGCGAAGACGCTCGAGGAGCTGGAGGAGGCGCTGCGGCTCGACCCCGGCTGCGGGCTGGCGCACTACTACGCGGGCGAGGTACACCGGCAGCTGCGCAACTGGACCCGCGCCGAGGAGAGCCTGCGGCGCGCCATCAAGCCGATGGCGCCCGACCGCCGGCCGCTCGACGCGCTGCGGGCGCTCGCCGGCGAGCGCAAGCGCTGACCGGCGCCGTGCTAGCGTCCCGGGCGGCATGGCTCCCTTCGTCACCTTCGAGGGCCTCGACGGCTCCGGCAAGTCCACCCACCTGCGGCGGATCGCCGCGGAGCTCGCGCGCCGGGGAGTCGCCCTGGTCTGCACCCACGAGCCGGGCGGGACGCCCCTCGGCGAGGCGATCCGGGGCCTGTTCAAGGAGCGCCGCTACGCCGCCTCCGATGGCCTGGTCGAGCTCATGCTCGTCTTCGCCAGCCGGCGACAGCACCTGGCCGAGGTGATCGAGCCGGCGCTCGCGCGGGGCGAGGCGGTGCTCTGCGACCGCTTCACCGACTCGACGTTCGCCTACCAGGGCGCAGGCCGCGGGGTGCCGGCGGAGGCGATCGCGACCCTCGACCGCCTCGCCACCGGCGCCCGCCGCCCCGACCGCACGCTCCTCTTCGACCTGCCGGCGGCGGCCGCGCGAGCCCGGGGTGCCACGCGTCGGCGCCGCCGCGGCGCGCGGCTCGACCGGCTCGACGCCGAGCGGCGCGCCTTCGACGCGCGGGTGCGCGAGGGCTTCCTGGCGCTGGCCCGCGCCGAGCCCGGGCGGGTGCGCGTCCTCGACGCGAGCGGCCCGGTGGACGTGACCGCGGC
>JAHDVN010000156.1:6334-8103 GCA_023384635.1 Thermoanaerobaculia bacterium | reverse complement strand
CGCCCCCCACCGAGACCTCGTCGCCCGGATCGAGCCGGGAGTCGCCGCGCGGCAGCAGCAGGCGCCCGCCGCGGCGCACCGAGGCGATCACCGCCTCGCGCGGCCAGCGGATCTCGGCGATCGTCCGTCCGGCCGCCTCGGCGCCCGGCGCCACCGCCACCGCCTCGGCCGCGACCCCGGCGAGAGCGTCGAGCTGCACCTCGCTCGCCCGCTGCCGGAGCGAGGCGCGCCGCGCGAGGCCGATGGCGTAGGCGCGGGCGACGTCGGTGCGGCGCAGCACCCCGACGAGCCGGCCCGGGTCGTCCCGCGCCACCACCGGCAGCCGGGCCACGTCGCGCGCTCCCAGGCGCCGCAGCGCCTCGGCCACCGACTCGTCGGCGTGGGCGGTGAGGACCTCGCGGGTCGCCACCTCGAGCACCGGCGTCCCCCCGGGCAGCCCCGCCAGCGCGGCTGCCTGGAGGTCCTGCACCGAGACCACGCCGGCGAGGCGCCCCTCCTCGTCGACCACCGGCGCCCCGTGGAGCCGGGCCCGCCAGAGCCGCTCGCCCGCCGCGTCGAGGCTCTCGCCGGCGGCCAGCAGCAGCGGCTCGGGGTCCATCACCTCTCCCACCCGGAGCCCGGCGAGCAGGTCGAGATCCCGCCCCCGCTCGAGCCGCACGCCGCGCCGCGCCAGCGCCCGGGTGTAGACCGACTCGCCGGCCAGCCGGCGCGAGACGACGACGCTCGCGAGCACGGCGAGCAGGGCCGGGAGCAGCACCCGGTAGTCGCCGGTGAGCTCGAAGATCAGGAGAATGGCCGTGATCGGCGCGTGCACCGCGCCGCCCAGCACCGCGGCCATCCCCACCAGCGCGAAGAGGCCCGGCGAGAAGCCCGGCAGCAGGTGGGAGAGGGACTGGCCGAAGGCGCCGCCGAGCACCGCACCGAGGAAGAGGGCCGGGGCGAAGACGCCGCCCACGAAGCCGCCGGCGAGGCAGAGCGCGGTGAAGAGCAGCTTGAGGCCGAGCAGGAGGAGGAGCTCTCCGGCCGGCGCCTGTATCCCCGCGAGAACCCGTTCGACCGTGCCGTAGCCGATCCCGAACAGCTCCGGCCGGAGCGCCCCGGCGAGCCCCAGCAGGAGACCCGCCCCCGCGGCCGTCGCCCACTTCGGCCAGCCGAGCCGCCGCACGCGCTGGACCGCGCCGTCGAGGGCGCCGACGTAGGCGGCGGCGACGAGCCCGGCCGCCAGACCGAGCAGCGCGAAGAGGGGCAGCTCGGCCAGCGAGTAGTGCGGGTAGGCGGGCACCGGAAACGCCGGCTGCAGCCCGGCGAGCGCCTGCGTCACCGCGGCCGAGGCGATCGCCGAGAGCGCGACGGTGGCGAACGCCGCGCCGGCGAGCTCGCCGAGGACGATCTCGAGGGCGAAGAAGATGCCGGCGAACGGGGCGTTGAACGCGGCGGCGACGCCCGCGGCGGCGCCGGCCGCCACCAGGGCGCGGGTCCGCTCGTCGGAGAAGCGGAGCCACTGCCCGAAGGCCGAGCCGAGATTCGCGCCCACCTGGACCGACGGGTCCTCGGGCCCCACCGAGGCGCCCGATCCGATCGAGAGCGAGGCCGCCAGCACCTTCCACGGCGCGCGCCAGTAGCGGAGCCGGCCGCCGGCCAGGGCCGTGGCCTCGATCACGCCGGCCACCCCGTGGTGGCGCTCGAAGCGGACGAAGCGGCCCACGAGGAGGGCCACGAGGAGGCCGCCGACCGCCGGGACGAGCACGACGCTCCAGCGCCCGGCCGGC
>JAHDVN010000156.1:357-6324 GCA_023384635.1 Thermoanaerobaculia bacterium | reverse complement strand
GAAGAGCCCCTCCCAGAGCCCGATCAGCTCCTTGAAGAGGAAGACGCCCAGCGCGGCGCCGGCCCCCAGCGCGAGCGCCGCGGCGGCCAGCACCCAGCTCTCGGGCGGCCGGTGCCGGTCGAGCCAGCGCGCGAGCGGGCCGATCCCGCGCCCTGCGCGCCGCCTCGGCGCGATACCCGTCCAGCGCATCGGCCGTTCATACCATGTCGCACGTCGCCACCCGCGGGCCGGATAGGATCGGGGCTCGTCCAGGAGGAGCCATGCCCCGCGCCAGCCACGCCCCCGTCGCCGCCGTCCTGCTCTCCGCCGCCCTCGCCGCCCCGCTCGCCGCCTGGGGGCCGACCGGCCACCGCGCGGTCGGCCTGCTGGCCGAGCGGCAGCTCTCGGAGGCGGCCCGCGCCGGCGTCGCCGAGCTGATCGGGCCCGACTCGCTCGCCGAGGTGTCGAACTGGGCGGACGAGATCAAGTCCGATCCCGCCTGGAAGCACGCCGACCCCTGGCACTACGTGACGATCCCGGACGGGCAGACCTATGCCGAGGCGGAGAAGAACCCCGGCGGCGACCTGGTCGAGGCGATCGACCGCTTCGCGGCGGTGCTCGCCGACCGCGCCCGGCCCGTCGGGGAGCGACGGCAGGCGCTCCTCTTCCTCGTCCACTTCGTGGCCGACCTCCACCAGCCGCTGCACGTCGGCGGCGGCGGGGACCGGGGCGGCAACTGGGAGGTGGTCGGCTTCTTCGGCGAGCTCACGAACCTGCACTCGGTCTGGGACAGCGGCATGATCGACAGCTCGAGCCTCTCCTACACCGAGCTCGCCGGCTTCGTCGACCCGCCCACGCCGGAACAGGTGGCCACCTGGCGCACCGGCACCACGGTCGACTGGGCGCACGAGGCGATGCCGCTGCGCGCACAGGTCTACGACATCGGCGACCAGCGCCTCGGCTTCGCCTACCGCTGGCGCAACTGGCCGGTGGTCGAGGAGCAGCTGGCGAAGGCCGCGGCGCGCCTCGCGGGGCTGCTCGAGCGCCTCCTCGCGGCCCCCTGAGAGGCCGCACGGTAGGATCGGGGGCATGACGGCCCCCCGCATCGGCATCCGCGCAGAGGACAAGAACCGGTGGGAGCGGCGCGCCCCCCTGGCGCCCGATCACGTCCGCGAGCTGACGGCCGAGCAGGGGATCGAGGTCGTCGTGGCCCCCTCGCACCGGCGGGCCTTCTCCGAGCGCGACTACCGCGACGCCGGCGCCACGATCGACCCCGACCTCGCCGGCTGCCGCGTCGTGCTCGGGGTCAAGGAGATCCCGCCCGTCCGCCTCGAGGCGCAGCGGGTCTACGTCTTCTTCTCCCACGTGACCAAGGGCCAGAGCTACAACATGCCGATGCTCGCCCGCCTGCTCGAGCTCGGCTGCACGCTCGTCGACTACGAGCAGATCGTCGACCGCCGCGGGCGGCGCCTGATCTTCTTCGGCCGCCACGCCGGCTACGCCGGAATGCTCGATTCGCTCTGGGCGCTCGGCCAGCGACTCGCCTGGGAGGGGCATTTCACCCCCCTCGAGCACGTGCGGCAGGCCCGCCACTACTCGGACCTCGAGGAGGCGCTCCACCACGTCTCGCGGCTGGGCGAGCACATCCGGCACGTCGGCCTGCCGCGCGGCCTGCGGCCGATCGTCGCCGCCTTCACCGGCTCGGGCAACGTGACCCAGGGGGCACTCGAGGTCTACGACCGCCTCCCGGTGCAGGAGATCGAGCCGGCCGACCTCGTCCACATCGAAGAGGACCGGGACCGGCCGCGGAACGTCGTCTTCAAGACCGTCCTCTCGCGCCCGGACCGCTACCGGCGCCGCGACGGCAGCCCCTTCGACGCCGCCGAGCTCGACGCCCACCCGGAGCGCTACGAGAGCGCGCTGGGCGAGCTCCTGCCGCACGTCACGCTCCTCGTCCACGGCGCCTACTGGGAGCCGGGGCAGCCGGAGCTCGTCTCGCGCGAGCAGCTGCGCGGCCTGCAGGGCGGGGCGCTGCACCCGAAGCTGCGGGTGATCGGCGACATCACCTGCGACATCGGCGGGGCGATCGCGGCCACGGTGCGCGCCACCGACTCCGGCGACCCGGTCTACCTCTACGATCCGGCAACCGGCACCGACGCGCCGGGAGTCGCGGGCGAGGGCTTCGTCGTGATGGCGGTCGACAACCTCCCCTGCGAGCTGCCGATCGACGCCTCCCAGCACTTCGGCGACGCGCTCGTGCGCTTCGTCGGCCCGCTCGCGCGCTGCGACTGGGACCGCCCGTTCGAGGAGCTGGAGCTCCCGCGCGCCCTCGCCGACGCGGTGATCGTCCACCGCGGCCGGCTCGCACCCCGCTTCGCGCATCTCGACCGGTACCTCCCCACCCCCTGAACGAGCCTTCGCGCTCCCCTCCGGAGAGACCATGCAGAACGTCCTCGTCCTCGGCGCCGGACTGGTCGCCAGGCCGCTGCTGCAGTACCTGCTCACCCACCCGGAGTTCCGCCTCCTCGTCGCCACCAACGACTGCGAGCGCGCCCGCAAGCTGATGGGCGAGCACCCGCGCGGGCGGGTCGAGCAGCTCGACGTGCACGAGGCCACCGCGCTCGCGAGCCTGGTCGCGGAGGCCGATGCCGTGGTCAGCCTGCTCCCCGCCGAGCTCAATCCGCTCGTGGCGCGCGCCTGCATCGACGCCCGCCGGCCGATGGTGTCGACGAGCTACGTCTCCTCGGAGCTGCGCGCCCTGGGAGGAGAGGCGCGGGAGGCCGGGGTGCTGTTGCTGGCCGAGACCGGCCTCGACCCGGGCATCGACCACATGTCGGCGGTCGCCACGGTGCGGCGGCTGCGCTTCGCCGGCGGCACGATCACCCGCTTCGCCTCCAGCTGCGGCGGCTTTCCGGCCCTCGACGCGAACACCAACCCGTGGGGGTACAAGTTCTCCTGGAGCCCGCGGGCCGCGATGCTGGCGGGGCGGCGGCCGGCCCGCTACCTGCGCGAGGGCGAGGAGGTGGCGATCGCGGGCGAGGAGCTCTTCGCCCACTCCTGGCCGCTGGAGGTCGAGGACTACGGCGTCTTCGAGGTCTACCCCAACCGCGACGTGGTCCCCTACGTCGCCGCCTACGGCCTCGGCGGCTGCCCGAACGTCTTCCGCGGCACCCTGCGTTATCCCGGCTGGTGCGCGACGATGCTCGCCGCCTGCCGGCTCGGCCTGCTCGAGATCGCGGAAGAGGAGTGGCCGGAGACGATGACCTACCGCGACCTGCTCACCCGCCGGGTGCCCGGGGGGCGCGCCAAGGGGGCGACGCGCCGGGTGGCGCAGTTCCTCGGCGTCTCGCCCGACTCCGAGCTCGTCGCGCGCCTCGAGTGGGCCGGCCTCTTCTCCGACCGCCCGATCCCCGAGCGGCGCGCCTCGCCGCTCGACGTCTTCGGCAACCGCCTGCGCAAGCTCATGATGTACCAGCCGGGCGAGCGCGACATGGTGCTCCTCAAGCACGTCTTCGTGGTCACCTACCCGGACGGCAGCCAGGAGGAGGTCCGCTCGCGCCTGGTCGCCCACGGCGATCCGTGGGGCGACACGGCGATGGCGCGCACCGTCGCGCTGCCGGCGGCGATCGCCACCCGCCTGATCCTGCAGAAGGGTTTCCAGGCCGTCGGGGTGCAGATCCCGACGCTGCGGGAGGTCTACGAGCCGGTGCTCGAGGAGCTCGCCGAGCGCGGGGTGGCGCTCGACGAGACGCACATCAAGAGCTTCCGCGGCCCGTTCGGGGACCCCGCACCGGCGCTCCGCTGAGGCGGGCGCCCCTCAGCGCAGCGTCTCGCAGGCGTCCGGATCGCCGCTCTGGAGGCCGCGCCGCAACCAGGCAACCCGCTGCTCGGAGGAGCCGTGGGTCCAGCTCTCCGGCTGCACCGTGCCGGTGGCCCGCCGCTGCATCCGGTCGTCGCCGATCGCCGCCGCGGCGCCGAGCCCCTCCTCCACGTCGCCGGGCTCGAGCAGCTGCCGCTCGCGGTGGGCGTGGTGGGCCCATACCCCGGCCAGGCAGTCCGCCTGCAGCTCCATGGCGACGGAGTACTGGTTCGCCTCCCGCTGCGAATAGGCGCGCTCCTGGGCCGTCTGCACCTTCTCCGCGATTCCGAGCAGGTTCTGCACGTGGTGGCCGACCTCGTGGGCGATGACGTAGGCCTGCGCGAAGTCCCCCGGCGCCCCGAACCGGCGGTCGAGCTCCTGGAAGAAGGAGAGGTCGATGTAGACCCGCTCGTCGGCCGGGCAGTAAAACGGCCCGGTGGCGGCGCTGTTCGTGCCACACGCCGACTGCACCATCCCCGTGTAGAGCACGAGCGTCGGCGGCCGGTAGGTCACGCCCGCCTGGGTGAAGATCGTGCTCCAGGTCTCCTCGAGATCGGCCAGCACCACCGACGCGAAGCGGCCGAGCTCGTCGCTCGGCGGCGCGCTCTCGCCCGGGATCGCCGGACCCGAGTCCGGCACCTGCACCTGCGTCGTCTGGAAGACCTGCAGCAGCGCCAGCGGATCCTGCCCGGTGGCGAAGGCCAGCACCAGCACGAGCAGGAGCCCCCCGCACCCGATCCCCGCCCCGGTGCGCATCGCCGGCCCGCGCCCGCGCCGGTCCTCGACGTTCGTGCTCTCCCTGCGGCCGTGCCAGCGCATGGTGGATCTCCTCTGCCGCGGGGCCGCGAAGCACCCCACGGCGAGTCTACTCGTTCGCTGGGTGGGCGGTCCGGGAGGAGGTCCCAGGGGCGTCCCGCTCCGCCCTCGCGGCGCGCGCCAGGGCTGGCTGCGACCGTCTCGGCCGAGACACAGCGGCCGGCCTCGCCTCGCGCAACGCGGCCGCCGCCACCGCCAGCGCCGCGCCGAGGGCGTCGGCGAGGAGGTCGGCGGCCTCCGGGGCCCGGCCGGGGACCAGGCGCTGCGCGAGCTCGGCGAGGGCGCCCCAGGCGGTCGCGGCGAGCGCGGCCAGCGCGAGCGGCGCCGGCGCCCCGAGGAGGCGGAGCGAGCGCGAGGCGAGGAGCGCGAGGCCGCCGAAGAGGAGCGTGTGGACGAGCTTGTCCGGGCCCCAGGGGAAGAGCTGCGCCACCAGGCCGCCGCCCGGGAAGCTCTCGACGGGCAGGAGCAGCAGCGCCATCGCGGCGAGCGCCCAGGCGGCGGTGGCGAGATGGGCCGCCGCCGCGCGCCCTACCCCGCGCCGGCGGCTCACCCGGCCTCCTGCCGGTAGCGGCCGCGCAGGCTCGCGAACTGCCGCTGCCGCCAGAGGCCGCCGCGGTGGGCGAGGTAGCGCGCGAGCAGCCAGAGGATCCCGAGCCCGTAGCGCACGCTCGCCCAGAACCCCGCCGAGGAGGCCTCCGGGAAGTAGCGGGTCGGCACCGGGATGTCGACGATCCGGAAGCCCGCCGCCACCGCCTGGGCGAGGATCTCCTGGTCGAAGACGAAGCGGTCGGAGTTGACGGCGAAGGGGACCGTCTCGAGCACCTCCCGGCGGTAGGCGCGGTAGCCGGTGTGGTACTCGGAGAGCGAGAGCCCGAAGGCGAGGTTCTCGAGCGCGGTGAGGAAGCGGTTGGCGAGGTACTTCCACCACGGCATGCCGCCGGCGAGAGCGCCGCCCCCCTGGATCCGCGACCCGAGCACGACGTCCGCGCGCCCCTCGCGCAGCGGCCGCACGATCTCCGGCAGCAGGCGCGGGTCGTACTGGTAGTCCGGGTGGACCATCACCACCAGCTCCGCCCCCTCGCGCAGCGCCTCCGCGTAGCAGGTCTTCTGGTTCGCGCCGTAGCCGTAGTTGCGGTCGTGGACGAAGAGCTTGAGGTCGAGCTCGCGCGCCACCGCCACGGTGTCGTCGGTCGAGCCGTCGTCGACCAGGATCACGAGGTCGTAGCTCTCCCGCGGCAGCTCCTGGTAGGTGAGGCGCAGGGTGCGCCCGGCGTTGAACGCGCCGCCGCCGGCGCCGCCGGCGGTCACGACGT
>JAHDVN010000156.1:0-347 GCA_023384635.1 Thermoanaerobaculia bacterium | reverse complement strand
CACCACCACGACCCGGGGCGGGCGCGTCTCGCGCGCGGTCTCGGCGGGGGCCACCGGCGGATTCTACGTGGCGCGGCGGGGCGGGGCGGACGGCCGGTCGAGGCGCGGCAGCGACACCTCCGGACTCGTGCGGAGCGCGAAGCGGAGCGGCCAGGCCGTGGCCTCGCCCGCGTAGGCGATCCCGACCCGGGGACCGGCGGCCACCTCCGTCTCCGCGACCGGCTCGCCGGCCAGGAGCGCGAGCGGGGCGTCCGGCGCGAACCGGGGCCCGTCGAGCGCGCGGTCGACCGCGAGCGCCGCGCAGAGCCGCGCCGGCCCGCCGGCGAGCGCGCGGCGCGCGGCCGGCG
>JAHDVN010000628.1 GCA_023384635.1 Thermoanaerobaculia bacterium | reverse complement strand
TATTTCGTTTGGATTAGCTATGATTAAATATTTTTCTGACTGATATGCTCTTTCTGGAAGATGTTCTGCAAATAATTTACTTTTATAATCAGAAAATTTATTTGATGATCTGATTAGCAAAGTATCTTTTATTCTGAATAAATATTCTTCATCGTTTTTATAAATCTCAAATTCTTCTTTCTTTATTACGGGCTCAAAATTTTTAATATCAGAATTTTCTGCAATCTTAACCGGATTCTTATTCAGTAATGAATCAAGATATAAATTCCATTTTTCCTGTGCGGGTAAATTATTTTTATCTATTGTTTCAATCTTATTTAAATCGTTACTTGTAGAGTATTGCTTATAAAAATCAACAAACTTTTCTATTCCGATTTGTTTAATCAGGAAATCAGTATAAAGCCCTGAAACCGGATATGAAATTGAAGCATCTGTATTTAGAAAATATTTTCTGCTCAGCAGCTCAGGATAATCTGCAAAATCTGATTTTACGATAAAGACCCCGTTTCTAAAACAGTATTTGCGGCTAATCCGCCGCGCCCCCCAAACGCAACAGCCAAGCCTTCCTGAAGAAAGGGATCAGTATATAGCGGCAATTCTTTTAATTTAAAATTGATAAGAAAATGTTCAATTTCGTGATAATGAGTGTTGTAGGTAGTTACAATATAGTCCTGTGCAAGAATGTACATCCCACGGGTAACAAATCCGGTTACTCTTTGAATTTCGTTTTGGTCTTTGCATAAAAAATAGCAAATCTTCTTTTGTTTGATTTGATTGATCTGCTCGTCAGAAAATTTCATAAGGCTAAACATTCTGCTGACGAATGATTCAAGCTGATTAATCGAGTAATTATTAAATAAAGTTTCATCGCTGATGTAAAATTTGAAATGATCAGATTCTTTTGTCCGCCAATTTCGTGAATAAAAGAATGGTTTTGAAACGATAGATGAATCCTTCAGATAGTATTCTTTTAAAATATTTTCAGAAGGGATGGAAATTGTTAACAGACAGCAATCATCTTCTATTAATTCTGTATTAAAATCAAACTTTAGGCTTGTATCTATCTTTGGAAATTCATTTGCGATGAAAAATTTATTCTTTACATCTTTATATGTAATCCCGAATCTGTTTGCTGTTTCAAACTCCCGAGACAAAATATATTTAGTAATCTCCGGTGAGTTTGAG
>JAHDVN010000155.1:1408-8122 GCA_023384635.1 Thermoanaerobaculia bacterium | reverse complement strand
GTCGCGCTGCCCGCGCGGATAGTCGACCGCCAGGCCGCAGCCGAGCACGGCGACGGTACGCCCGGCGGGGGCGGCGAGGGCGGCGGCGTGCGCCGCCGCGCCGACGCCGCGGGCGAAGCCGGAGACCACGACGAGCCCGGCCGCGGCGAGCTCGCGGCCGAGCCAGGTGGCGATCTCGAGGGCGTAGGGGGTGGCGCGGCGGGAGCCGACGATCGCGACCGCGGGCCCGGCCCGCAGCTCCCCCGCCACGTGGAGCGCCGGAGGGGGCAGCCGCAGGTCCAGCAGCGGCGGTGGGTACCCCTCCTCGGCGAGCGCGACCAGGCGAGCCCCGAGCTCGGCGGCCCGGGCGTCGGCCGCGGCGGCGAGGGCGGCGGCGCGGGGGACGAGCTCGCGGGCCAGCGCCAGCTGCCGGGCGGGGACCCCGAGCTCGCGCGCCAGAGCGGCGGCCGCAGCCGGCCCGGCGTCCCGCCAGGAGCCGAGCGTCGCCCCGAGCGCGCAGGCGGCGGCCCGCGACAGCTCGGGGGCCACGCTGAGCGCGACGAGCAGCTGGCGGTCGGTGGGCGTTCGGTCCATGGCTCTCCCCGGGGAATGGGAGGACGCCAGCGAGCGGTTGAATCGCTCGCCGGGGGCTCGCCCGGAGCCGCCGGGAGGGCACCCGGCGCTTGGGTATACTCGGCGCCGGCGGCCCCGGGCCGGAGAGGAAGAGGTACCGATGGTACGGAGCGGACGGCTCACCCTGTTGCTCTTGGCGTTGGCCATGGTGTCGGCCGGGTGCGGCTCTGCCCGGACGGCGCGCCAGGCGTCCTCGCAGTCCCAGTTCGGCATCGAGATGGCGCGGCGGGGCCTCTGGAGCGAGGCCCTCTTCCGCTTCCAGGCCGCGGCAGCCGAGCGGCCCGGCGACGCCCGCCTGCTCAACAACAAGGCGGTGGCGCTCGAGGCCCTCGGCCGCTTCGACGAGGCGATGGAGGCGTACCGCGAGGCCCTCCGGCTGGCGCCGGGCAACCGCCAGGTGCGCCAGAACCACACGCGGTTCACCGAGTTCTACCAGGGCTACCGGCCGCCGCCCGCGCCGGCACCGGAGCCGCCGCCGGAGCCGGCGCCCAACCCCTGAGCCGGGGCCGGGAGCCGCTCCCCGCGCTGCCGTCGCCCGAGCCGCCAGATCCGAAGGAGCCCCCGATGCCGCGACCGGTCGCAGCCCCCCTCCTCCTCGCCGTCCTGCTCGTTCCCCTCCTCGCGGCGCCCCCGGTCGAGGCCGGAGTCGTGGAGGTGCGCATCAAGTTGCCGGTGCGGGCCAAGGTCGACCTCACCGGGCGCAAGACGGTGGCGATCGCGCCGTTCGTCACCGTCGGCCGCGAGGGCGCGGGGCGCCAGGCCGAGTCGAGCGTCGACGTCCAGCGCGAGTTCGAGCGCAACCTCACCAAGCTGCTGCGGCGGGAGACCGATCTGAAGCTGGTCGAGGCCGGACGGGTCGACTACCCGACCTACGAGCTCGAGCTCCTGGCGCGCAACCGCGACTTCTGGCGGGCCCTCGGCGAGCGGCTGCAGGCCGACCTGCTGCTGGCGGGCAGTCTCGACTTCGACGTCCAGGACAAGAGCGGTTACCGCACCGAGGAGTACGTCTCGCCCTACGACGGGCGCACCTACTACCGGCAGGTGCTCGTCGAGCAGACCGGCTTCGAGTACGACATCGTGCTCCAGGTCTTCGACGGCCGCACCGGCGAGCTGCTCTACCGCGACAACTTCAAGGACTTCAAGCAGGTCGAGGGCGAGAAGGCCGACCCGCTGCTGGGGATGTTCGAGAACCTGCGCGCCCTCGAGGATCGCATCGCGGGCGTCTTCGCCCAGCGGACGGTCGAGGCCTCGCGGGCGCTCTTGACCGATTGAGCGAAAGGAGCCAACCGTGCGCCGTCCGAGTCCGCTGCCGCGCCTCCTGATCGCGCTCCTCGCCCTCCTGTCGCCGCTCGCGGCGCCGGCCGGGGCGCAGAGCCCCTACCCGTCGTTCGGCAAGAACAAGATCCAGTACCGCGAGTTCGACTGGCGCATCTACCGCTCGCCGCACTTCGACGTCTACCACTACACGGACGACCCGGCGCAGCTCGAGAAGATCGTGTCGTTCGCCGAGAGCGCCTACGACCGGCTCTCGCGCGAGTTCGACTTCCAGATCCAGAAGCCGACGCCGCTCATCTTCTACGAAACGCACTCCGCATTCGAGCAGAACAACATCATCGTCAACTTCATCCCCGAGGGGGTCGGCGCCTTCGCCAGCCCGGTGCGCAACCGCATGGTGCTGCCGGTCGACCTGCCGGACGGCGAGCTCTTCGCCCTCTTCCTCCACGAGCTCACCCACATCTTCCAGTTCGAGATCCTCTTCCAGGGCCGTATCGGGCGCGGGATCGGCGTGCCCCAGTGGGTGATGGAGGGGATGGCGAGCTACATGGCGAAGGACGAGGGCACCTCGGACAAGATGTTCCTGCGCGACGCGGTGGTCAACGACCGCATCCCCTCGATCCTCGAGCGGGGGGTCTCGGGATTCTTCGCCTACCGGTTCGGCCACGCGGCGTTCGACTTCATGGAGGAACGCTGGGGCAAGGAGGGGTTCCGGGATTTCGTCTACGAGTTCCGCAACACCCTCGGCGGACGGGTGGAGAAGGCGGTGCAGCGGGCTTTCCGGATCGAGCCCGAGGACTTCGACGTCGAGTTCCGACGCTGGCTGCGCAAGCAGTACCTGCCGCAGCTGGTGGCCACCGGGGAGCCCTCCGACTTCGGCCGCCGCTTCCGCTACGAGGAGGGCCAGAGGGGCGAGACCCTCTCGCCGGCCGCCTCCCCGTCCGGCGACCTCGTGGCGGCGCTCTCGACGGTGCGCAGCGACGTCGACGTGGTCCTGTTCGACGGCCGCAAGCGCACGCCGCTGGCGAACCTGACCCGCGGGTTCTCGAGCGACTACCAGTACCTGGTCAGCCAGTTCGTGACCAGCGGCCCGCGCATGGGGCGGGATCTGGCCTTCTCGCCCGACGGCAACCGCCTGGCGGCCTTCGCGAAGCGGGAGCGCGGGCGGAGCCTGGTGCTGCTCGACGTGCTGAAGCGCAAGGTGGACCGGGTGATCGACATGGAGGTCGAACAGCAGCACGGCCCGGCCTTCAGCCCGGACGGCCGGCGGGTCGCCTTCTCCGGCAACCGGGGCGGCCGCTTCGACATCTTCACCTACGACCTCGAGAGCGGGGAGATCGCCAACCTCACTGGCGACGAGACGTACGACGGCGCCCCGGTCTTCTCGCCCGACGGCAGGTCCCTGGTCTGGAGCGCCGTGGTTGCCGGGGAGCACGCGCAGCTCTTCCGCATGGACCTCGCCAGCGGGGAGCGCTTCCGGCTCACCGAGGGGGAGTGGAGCGACAAGGACGCCGTCTTCTCGAGCGACGGCGGGCGGATCTACTTCACCTCTGACCGGACGGGCGCCGACAACATCTGGTCCCTCGACCTCGCCAGCGGCCAGCTGCTCCAGCACACCAACGCCGTCACCGGCTGCTTCATGCCCGCGATCCTCCCCTCGCCGGAGGGGGACCGGCTCGTCTACACCGGCTTCTGGCGCGGGCAGTTCGACCTCTACGTGGCCGACCTCGGCGAGCCGGTGGGAGAGGCGCAGGTGGTCACGCTCCCCACCGAGCCGACCGCGCCGGCCGAGCTCGCCGCCTTCGAGCCCGACATCCGGGTGAGCCTGGACGACGCGAACCTCACCCCCTACCGGGGCCTCAAGCTCTTCCTCGAGGACGGCGGCGCTTACATCGGGGTGACCGACGACCAGACGGTGCTCGGCTACACCTATCTCTCCTTCACCGACTACCTCGGCGACCGGCGGCTGGTCACCGCCTTCAGCTCGATCGAGAGCTTCTCGAACTTCGACTTCGTCTACACGGACCTCTCCCGGCGCCTGAACTGGTCGCTCCGGCTGTTCGACGACCGCACCTTCTACATCGGCCTCGACCAGTCGCGCGGCGTGCTCGAGCGCGGGCGGGCCGCCTACTCGCTGACCGGCGCCATCGGCGCCATCGAGTACCCGTTCGACTTCTACCGCCGGTTCGAGCTCGGGGCGGGCTACATCTTCCGCGAGTACGACTTCCAGCGCGTGGTCTACGATCCCGTGACCGGCACGCCGGTCTACTCGATCGAGCCGCAGAAAGACGACTTCCCGATCGTCCAGGCCGCGTTCGTGGGGGACACGACCGTCTTCGCCTCGTGGGGCCCGGTGTCCGGGCGCCGCTACCGGGTCTCCGCCGCCTACGCTCCGGACCTCGACGAGAGCGGGACCCTCACCGCGAACTTCGATCTCGACTGGCGGCAGTACGTGCAGGTGACGGAGCGGAGCAACCTCTCGCTGCGCCTGTTCGCGGGCGTGGCAGAGGGAAACCTCCCGTCGCCGTACTACTTCGGCGGCCTCAACACCCTGCGCGGCTTCGATTTCCGCACCCTGGTGGGCGACCGCGCCTGGTTCGCGAACCTCGAGTACCGCTTCCCGCTGGTCGACATCCTGGCCACCCCGGTGCTCGGCTTCCGCGGCATCCGCGGACGGATCTTCCTCGACGTCGGCGGGGTTTGGTGGGACTTCGCCGGAGAGAGCTTCGACTTCTGGGACAGCGACGAGAAGCGCCTCGAGGACGGTCTCTCCGCCTACGGTTGGGGCTTCACGGTGCGCTTCGGCGGGGTCGACCTCAACTGGGACTTCGCGCAGCGCTGGGACTTCAAGGACTCGATCGACGATGGCTTCCGCACCTCCTTCTGGATCGGCACCTCCTTCTGAGGAGGGGGATCCGCGGCGCCGCCTCGCCGAATACGAGACGCTGCTCGAGATCGGCGTCGAGCTCGCCGGCACGCTGGACCGGCAACGGGTGCTCGAGCTCGCGGTCCAGCACGCCGAGCGCCTCTGCCGCGCCGAGACGGGCTCGATCTGGGAGCTCGACGAGGAGCGGGGGGAGCTGTTCTTCCGCGTCGTCCGCGGCCGCGTGGCGGGGCGGATACGGGATCTGCGCGTGCCGCTCGGCGCCGGTGTCGTCGGCGCCGTGGCCGCGAGCGGCGAGCCGGCCCTGGTGGACGACGTCGAGCACGACCCGCGATGGCGGGGCGAGGCGGCGGCCGGGTTCACGACCCGGGGCCTGGTGGCGGTGCCACTGGTCGCCCGCGGGCGGGTGATCGGGGTCCTCCAGCTCCTCAACCCCGTGGGGCGCGCGGCGTTCGACGAGGACGACCTGCGGCGGCTGCGACTCTTCGCCGGGCCGCTTGCCCACGCCCTCGAGAACGCCCGCCTGCACGAGGCGGAAAAGCGGCAATTCCGCGACACCGTCACGGCGCTGGCCGAGGCGGTCGAGAAACGGGATCCGTACACGGGCGGGCACATCCGCCGCGTGGTCTGCTACTCGCTGCTGCTCGGCCGGGAGCTCGGGCTCGCGGACGCCGAGCTCGAGCAGCTGTGGGTGGGTGCCGCCCTCCACGACATCGGCAAGATCGCGGTCCCCGACGCGGTCCTGCGCAAGGAGGGCCCGCTCGACGTGGCGGAGCGCGCGGCGATGGACCGGCATCCGAGCGCGGGCGCGGAGATCGTGTCCCGGGTGCGCAGCCTGCAGCCGCTCGTGCCGGTGGTGCGCAGCCACCACGAGCGGGTCGACGGCGGCGGCTACCCGGACGGCCTCGCGGGTGAGGCGATCCCGCTGGCGGCGCGGATCGTGGCGGTCGCCGACACCTTCGACGCGATGACCTCCGACCGGCCGTATCGCCGGGGCCTCGGTCCGGAGACGGCCGCCGCCGAGATCGTCCGCCATGCCGGGCGGCAGCACGCGCCGGAAGTGGTGGCGGCGCTCGAGCGCCTGCACCGCCGCGGCGAGTTCACGCTCGCCGCGGGCGAGGAGTTGCTGGCGTCCTTGTCGGGGCACCCCGACGCGGGCTAGAGTGGCGGCGAGACGATGAAGATCGAGACCCTGGGCGTGTTCGGCGGGGAGAGCCTCGATTGCCGGATGACCTGTCTCCTGGTCAACGACAGCGTGGCGCTCGACGCCGGCTCGCTCTCGCAGGCGCTCTCGATCGAGCGGCAGCAGGCGGTGCAGTCGATCGTGCTGAGTCACTCGCACATGGACCACACGACGTCGCTGCCCTTCTTCGTCGAGAACGTCTTCGGCAAGCTCCGCGACGCGGTCGACGTCCACGCCTCGCCGGCCGCTATCTACGCCTTGCGCAAGCACCTGTTCAACAACGACACCTGGCCCGATTTCACGCGTCTGCCCAACCACCTGCTGCCGGCGGTGCGCTTTCACGAGTTGCTCGACGAGCGCCCGGTCACCGTCGGGGGAGTTCGCTTCACGCCGGTGCCCGTCGACCACCTGGTGCCGACCCACGGCTTCCTGATCGAGGAGGGCGGCGCGGCCGTGCTCTGGTCGAGCGACACCGGCCCGACGCGGCGTCTCTGGGAGATCGCCAACGCCACCCCGCACCTCAAGGCGATCTGCCTGGACACCAGCTTCGACGACGGGCTGCAGCGGGTGGCCGATGTCTCGCTCCACCTCACGCCGCGCACCCTGGAGCAGGAGCTGCGCAAGCTGGAAAGGCGGGTGCCGATCCTCCTCCACCACCTCAAGCCCCCCTGCCGGGAGCGGATCCGCGAGGAGGTTCGCGCGCTGCGCAACCCGGACATCGACTTCCTCGAGCAGGGGCGCGTCTACGAGTTCTGACTTC
>JAHDVN010000155.1:0-1398 GCA_023384635.1 Thermoanaerobaculia bacterium | reverse complement strand
CCGGCCGCCGGGCCCGGTGTTAGCCTCGCGCGGTGCGCCTCCCGGGGCCGGTGGACGGCCCGGAAATGCGCGCCACGGTGCTCGGATCGGGGAGCGGCGGCAACGCCGTACTCGTCACCTCCGGACGCCACTGCATCCTCCTCGACGCCGGCTTCTCCTGTCGCGAGCTGGAGCGCCGGATCCGCGTCCGCGGCGCCGACCCGGGAGCGGTCGGTGCCCTCTTCCTCACCCACGAGCACGAGGACCACGTGCGGGGAGCCGAGCGCTTCGCGCGACGGCACGGCACGGCGGTCTTCGCCACCGAGGGAACCTGGGCGGGCGGCGAGGCCGGCGTGGAGCTGCGCGAGCGGGGGGGGCGCATCCGCTCGGGCGAGGCGGTCGAGGTCCCCGGCTTCCGGGTCGAGGCCTTCTCGCTCCCGCACGACGCGCGCGAGCCGGTCGGCTACGTGGTGGAGGACGAGCGGGGGCGGAGGCTCGGTCTCGTCGCCGACCTCGGCTGCGCGAGCCGGCTCGCCTGGGGGCGCCTCGCGGACCTCGACCTGCTGCTGCTCGAATCGAACCACGATCTCGGGATGTTGAGGCGGGGGCCGTACCCCTGGGTGCTCAAGCAGCGGGTGGCGGGCCGCCACGGACATCTCTCCAACGAGCAGGCGGCGGACGGCCTGGGCGAGCTCGCCGGCGCGCGCCTGCGCTGGGTGGTGGGCTACCACCTCTCCCGGACCAACAACCTGCCGGCCCTCGCGGCGGCGGCGCTCGGCGAGGAGCTCGACCGCCTGGGCTCGCGCGCGGCGGTCGTGGTCAGCGACCAGTTCGAACCGACTCCCTGGCTGGAGGTGGCAGAGTGAAGGCGAGAGTGACGGTCTATCCCCGGCGCGAGATCCTGGATCCGCAGGGCAAGGCGATCCGCGAGGCGCTGGCGCGGGTCGGCTTCGAGGAGGTGCGCGAGGTGCGCGCCGGCAAGAGCTTCGAGATCGAGCTGGGGGACCTCGATCCGGCCCGCGCCGGCGAGCGCCTGCGCGAAATGTGCGAGCGGCTGCTCGCCAACACGGTGGTGGAGGAGTACGTGGTCGAGCTGGAGGGGCCGGCGCGGTCATGAAGTGCGGCGTCGTCGTCTTCCCGGGATCGAACTGCGACCACGACGTCTACCACGTGCTCAAGCACGTGCTCGACCAGGAGGTGACCTTCCTCTGGCACCAGGCGAGCGACCTGCGCGGCTGCGATCTGGTGGTGCTGCCGGGCGGCTTCTCCTATGGCGACTACCTGCGCGCCGGCGCGCTCGCCGCGCTCTCCCCGGTGATGGCGGCGGTCAAGCGCCACGCCGAGCGCGGGGGGCTGGTGGTCGGGATCTGCAACGGCTTCCAGATCCTGCAGGAGGCGGGGCTGCTGCCGGGCGCGATG
>JAHDVN010000627.1 GCA_023384635.1 Thermoanaerobaculia bacterium | reverse complement strand
CTCCCCCTTTATTTTTGACGCTGTTGTTGAGTTGTCAGGCGCGCCTTTTCCAATACTTCCTTTTCCAGCCATCTCGTGGCTCTTCAAATCTGGACCACTCAAACCCTGCCTTCACCAAAAAATCGTGAACGCTATCGTCTTTATCAGAATTTCCCGGACAAAGGATGATCATTCCACCGGGCTTGGTCACGCGCTGCAATTCTTTATACTCCACCTCCGGGATTCCGCCAAAGACATGGCCACCCATGGTGATATCCGAAAAATGATCCGGAAAGGGGATGTCCGTAATCAAGCCATCCACTGGATACACGTTTCGAAAGCCTTGCTTGATGGATTTTTGCTTCAAGTAGGAACGGAGGTTGCCAACAGGCTCCACCGCGAATACCGTTGTTGCCAAGCCTGCAACAGACAAGGCAAGGCGCCCTGTGCCCGCGCCCACATCTATCACGGTTTTGCCAGAGAAATCGGTCAAACATAATAGTTCATTTGTGTCCCACTTCAGGAACGGTTGCGCATCATAGATCGCTGGTTCGATAGCATAAACCGCCAGATCCGTCATGGAGGCAAGCACATCAATTTCTGCCTGGCGGATTACATTTGGATCTGTGCTTCGTAATCCCTTCGCCATCACCTGATCCAGCCAGCCGTTCAAATCTGGGCATTTATGACGAAGATACCACTCCACGGCAGGATTGGCATTAAGGGCAATCGCCAATTGATCTTCCGGCAACCAACCTGGGAACCAGCTCAATTGAACTTGTTCAAGTAGAAGCACAGTGTTGAAGGAAAGATTCGAAACGTCCATCCATTCTCGGGGCATAATTTAATTCCTTTTGAGTTGTTTTGGGTGCGCGTCTGACAGTTAAGGGCGACTCTATTTAACATAAACTCAAAGTTACATGCTGACGCCGCTTTTGTCAAACCTTTCATGGCAGTACCGCAAAAGTCACTACCCGCCTCTTGTCATTCTGAGCGGGTCTATCCCTTAAACGTCGGTTGCGGCGTGGCACCAGCGAAGAATCTCCTTGTCGATACGAGACCCTTCGCTAGATTCTCACCGCTATTGATTTCACGGGACCAACCCGCTCAGGGTGACAATAGCGAGTTTTGCAGCTCTGTGATCTATGCGTTCTGTTTGATTACCTTACAGAATGAATAAAGACTACTGCTCATCAAGTCTGGCATAAT
>JAHDVN010000154.1:275-8166 GCA_023384635.1 Thermoanaerobaculia bacterium | reverse complement strand
CACCTCGAGCAGCCGATCGGCGCCGATCGCGAAGCCGACGCCGTAGGTCGGCGGCCCGCCGAGCTCCTCGACCAGCCCCTCGTAGGCGCCGCCGCCGCAGATCGCGTTCTGGGCGCCGAGGCCGCCCGAGACCACCTCGAAGACGGTGTTCGTGTAGTAGTCGAGGCCGCGCACCAGCCGCGGTTCGACGCGGTAGACGACCCCGAGGCGATCGAGGTGCGCGCGCACCGCCGCGAAGTGGGCGCGGCTCGCCTCGCTCAGGTGCTCCTCGAGGCGCGGCGCCCCCTCGAGCAGCCGCTGCTCGTCCGGGTCCTTGCTGTCGAGGATGCGCAGCGGATTCGTGTCGAGCCGCCGCCGGCTGTCCTCCCCCAGCCCATCGGCGAGGGGCCGGAGAAAGGCGAGGAGGGCCTCGCGGTAGGCGGCCCGCGACGGGCCGTCCCCCACCGTGTTGAGGAGCACCGTGAGGTCGGCGAAGCCGAGGCGGCCGAGGAAGGCGACGAGGAGCAGCAGCACCTCCACGTCCGAGGCCGCCCCGCGCCCCCCGAGCAGCTCGGCGCCGATCTGGTGGAACTGGCGGTAGCGGCCGCGCTGCGGCCGCTCGTAGCGGAACTGCGGGCCGATGTAGTAGAGCCGCACCGGCTGCGGCAGGCTCTGCATGCCGTGCTCGACGTAGGCGCGGCAGACCGGGGCGGTGCTCTCCGGCCGCAGGGTGACGCTGCGCCCGCCGCGGTCGGTGAAGGTGTACATCTCCTTGCCGACGATGTCGGTCGCCTCGCCGACCCCGCGCGCGAAGAGCTCGGTCTCCTCGAGGATCGGGGTGCGGATCTCCCGGTAGCCGTAGAGCGCGAAGGCGCGCCGCGCCTCGGCCTCGACCGCGGCCCAGAGGCCGGTGGCCGGCGGCAGCAGGTCGCGGGTCCCCTTCGGCGCCCGGAGCGCGCGGCCCTTCACGCGGCGCTCCCCGCGGCGGCAGCGGCCAGCGAGCGGAGGTACTCGTCCTTGACCCGCACGTAGCGGGCCGCGATCTCCCGGATCTCCGCGCGCTCGGCCGGGTCGAGCGGGCGCACCACCTTGGCGGGCACGCCGAGGACCAGATGGCCGGAGGGCACCCTCATCCCCGGCGGCACGAGCGCCCCGGCTCCCACCTGCGCCTCGCTCTCGATCACCGCCCCGTCGAGCACGATCGCGCCGATCCCCACCAGGCAGGCGTCCTCGAGCAGGGCGCCGTGCACGGTGCACGAGTGGGCGACGACCACGTCCGAGCCGATCGAGAGCGGGAAGCGCTCGTGGGTGACGTGCAGCACCGTGCCGTCCTGGATGCTGGTGCGCGCGCCGACGCGGATCCAGTGGACGTCGCCGCGCGCCGCGGTGTGGAACCAGAAGGAGGAGTCCTCCCCCACCTCCACCTGGCCCGAGAGCTCGGCGGAGGGGGCGAGGAAGACGCGCTCCCCGAGGCGGGGGAGGACGCCGCGAAAGGGATAGATCGGCATGTCCGGATCCGGCCGCGGTCGGCGGCGGCCGGCAGGGCTGCCGCGCGCCGCGGCGCGGGCGGATCTTACCGCAGCCCTCGCCCGGCGACGGGCTTTCCGAGGTGCCCCGGGACGCCGCGCCGCTGCTACGATCGCCGCCGATGGCCTCCCCCCCGAGCGACCGCCCCCACGCCGCCGTCGAGGTCGAGGTGCGCTACGCCGAGACCGACCAGATGGGCGTCGTCCACCACGCCAACTACCTCGTCTGGTTCGAGCTCGCCCGCACCCGCCTCTGCGCCGAGACCGGCTTCCACTACGCGGAGATCGAGCGCTCCGGCTACCTGCTCATGGTCGTCGGCGCGGCGCTGCGCTACCGCTCGGCCGCGCGCTACGGCGACCGCGTCGCGGTCACCGCCTGGCTCGAGCGGCTGGCCAGCCGGGCCGTGACCTTCGCCTACGAGGTGCGGCGCGGCGCCGATCTGCTCGCCACCGGCACCACCGAGCACCTCTGGGTCGAAGCCGCGAGCCGCCGGCCGGCCGCGCTTCCGGGCCACCTGCGCGGGCCGTTCGCGCGCCTCGCCGGCATGCCGGTGCCGGAGGAGAGACCGTGAGCCCGCTGCGCCGCCTCGCGCTCGCGACCGCCGGTGAGAGCCACGGACCGGGGCTCACCGCCATCCTCACCGGGCTCCCCGCCGGCCTGCGGGTCGACCTCGATCTGCTCGCCCGCGACCTCGGCCGGCGCCAGCACGGGCACGGCCGCGGGCCCCGGATGAAGATCGAGCGGGACCGCGCGGAGATCCGCGGCGGGGTGCGGGACGGCGAGACCTTGGGCTCGCCCGTCGCGCTCTGGATCGAGAACCGGGACTGGGCCAACTGGCAGGGGGCGATGGACCCCCTCGCCGTCGACCCCGAGGCAGCGGAGCGGCGCCGCCTCCACGCCCCGCGCCCCGGCCACGCCGACCTCGCGGGCGGCGAGAAGTACCTGCGCCGGGACCTGCGCGACGTTCTCGAGCGGGCCTCGGCGCGGGAGACCGCGGCGCGGGTCGCCGCCGGCGCCTTCGCCAAGATGCTCCTCGCCGCGCTCGGGGTCGAGATCCGCAGCGGCGTGCGCGCGCTGGGGGCGCTCGGCGTGGACCGCCCGACACCGGGCTGGGAGCAGCTCCTCGCGGTCGACGACGCCTCGCCGCTGCGCGCCGTCCACCGCGACCTCGAGCCGCAGATGGTGGCGCTGGTCGACGACGCCAAGGCGCGCGGCGAGACGCTGGGAGGCGCCGTCACCGTGATCGCCCACGGCGTGCCGCCGGGCTGGGGCTCGCACGTCGCCTGGGACGCCAAGCTCGACGGCCGCCTCGCTCAGGCGCTGATGTCGATCCCCGCGATCAAGGCGGTGGAGATCGGCGCCGGCCTGGCCGCCGCCGGCGGCTTCGGGAGCGCCGCCCACGACGCCATCGGCCTCGCTCCGGAGGGCGGCCTGCGGCGGGCGACGAACCGCGCCGGCGGCCTCGAGGGCGGGGTCACGAACGGCGAGGACCTGGTGGTGACCGCCTACAAGAAGCCGATCGCCACGCTGCGCGACGGCCTCCCGTCGGTCGACCTCGACACCCTCTCCCCGGCGCGCTCGCAGTACGAGAGGAGCGACGTCACCGCCGTGCCCGCCGCCGGCGTGATCGCCGAGGCGATGGTCGCCCTCGTCCTCGCCGACGCCGCGCTCGAGAAGTACGGTGGCGACTCGATGGCCGAGCTCGCCGCCCACCGCGAGGCGAGCGACCGCTGCCGCGCCGGCTGGCTCTCGCGCGGCTGATCAGGCGAGCAGCAGCGCGACGCCGGCGATCATCAACCCGACGCCACCGAGCTTCGCCGCCGTGAGCGGCTCGGCGAAGAACGCCCGCCCCCAGGCCAGCGCGAGCACCGCTCCGACCCCGCGCTTGATCGTCTCGACCAGCGCCACTTCCATGCCGCGGATCGCCGCCAGCTGCACGGTGATCGTCACCGCCCCGCAGAGCACCGAGGCGGCGAGGAGCGGCAGGAGCCCCTTCGCCCGGGCCAGGCTCCGGAGCTCCCCTCTTCCAGCGAGCAGGGCGACCGCCGCCGCCGCCACCCCGGCGTGCAGGACGAGGGCGTGGAGCACCGGCGCCGCGTGGCGCAGGGCCACCTTGTCGAGCAGCAGCGTCACCGACCAGCAGAGCGCCACCAGGGCCATGAGCAGGCTCCCCCGCTCGCGGGCCAGGCCGGCGAGCAGGGCCCGCGCCCCCCGCCCCCCGGCGCGGCCGAGGTGGAGCCCCAGCGCGCCGGCCACCACCAGCACCACCCCGAGCGCCGCGGAGGGGGTCAGCCGCTCGCCGAGGAACGGCGCCGCCAGCAGCGCCGTGAACGCCGGGGTGAGCGAGAGCAGCGGCAGGGTGACCGAGAGCGGCGAGAGCTGGAGGGCGCGGAAGTAGGCGAGGTTCGCCACCACGTTGAGGGCGACGGAGACGAGGCCCGGCAGCAGGTAGCCCGGCCCGATCCGCCAGTCCCCGGCCGCGACCGTCCAGAGCGCCAGCGGTGGCAGCGCCCCCAGGGTGACGAGGGCGACCAGGGTCAGCGCCGGCAGCCGGTCGGCCAGGAACTTGCGCAGCAGGTCGTAGAGCGACCAGCCGGCGGCGGCGGCGAAGGCCAGGGCGAGGGCGGAGAGGACCATGGGCGCGGGGTGACGGGCGCCGGCAGCGTATCAGGGCGCGGGACCCTGCCGCGGCGGTAGACTCGGCGGCCGGGAGCCCCCCTCCGGCCATGAACTTGAACCCGTTCCTCGTCGCCGACATCCTCGCCCGCCAGGGGCTGGCGAGCCCGGAGCACGCCGAGCTGATCCGCAAGGAGGCGCGGCAGCTGCCGGCGCACCGGCGCTCGGCCCGCGCCTACGAGCAGCAGGCGGTCGCCTACGAGCTGGTGCAGACGCTGCGCCTGCCCAACGCGCGCGACGGCGGCACCATCGGCGAGTACGAGATCGCCCGCGCCATCGCCGCCGACGCCGGGCTCGGTTTCGTGCGCATCGACTCGCTCTCGCTCGACGCCGACCTCATCGAGTCGAAGATCTCGCGCCCGTTCGCCAAGCGGCACCGGATGATCCCGCTCCAGATGCTGGAGGGGAAGCTGCGGGTCGCCTGCTCCAACCCGCACGACATCGAGGCACTCGACTCGTTCCGCCGCATCGCCGGCCACACCCTCGAGCTGGTGGTCGCCTCCGAGCCCGACATCCTGCGCGCCCTCACCGAGTTCTACGGCCTGCGCCACTCGGTCAAGCGCGCCGAGCGCGACCTGAGCGCCGGCATCGACCTCGGCAACCTCGAGCAGCTCGTTCGCATGAAGAACGAGTCCGAGATCGAGTCGAGCGACCAGCACATCGTCAACGCGGTGGAGTTCATGCTCCAGCACGCCTACGACACGCGGGCGAGCGACATCCACCTGGAGCCGAAGCGCGACGTCTCGCTGGTGCGCTTCCGCATCGACGGCGTGCTGCACGACATCCAGACGATGCCGAAGATCGTCCACGCCGCCGTGGTCTCGCGCATCAAGACGATGTCGCGGCTCGACATCGCCGAGAAGCGGCTGCCGCAGGACGGCCGCGTGAAGACCACCCGCGGCGGGCGGGAGATCGAGCTGCGCGTCTCGACCCTGCCGGTGGCGTTCGGTGAGAAGGTGGTGATGCGGATCTTCGACCCCGAGGTGCTGATGCAGGACCTCGCGGGGCTCGGCTTCTACCCGGAGGAGCTCCTCCACTTCCAGGACTTCATCAGCCGCCCGCACGGGATCATCCTCGTCACCGGACCGACCGGCTCGGGCAAGACGACCACCCTCTATTCGGCGCTCAAGGCGATCGCCAGCCGCGAGATCAACGTCACCACCATCGAGGACCCGATCGAGATGGTGATCGAGGACTTCAACCAGACCTCGGTCCAGTCGAAGATCGGCATCGACTTCGCCCGCGCGCTCCGCCACATCCTGCGCCAGGACCCGGACGTCATCATGGTGGGCGAGATCCGCGACGGCGACACCGCGCAGTACGCGATCCAGGCGGCGCTCACCGGCCACCTCGTCTTCTCCACCCTGCACACCAACGACGCCGCGACTTCGATCTCCCGCCTCGTCGACCTCGGCGTCGAGCGCTTCCTGATCAGCTCGACCCTGATCGGCACCATGGCCCAGCGGCTGGTGCGCCGCATCTGTCCGCACTGCGCCGGCGAGCGCCACCTCACCACCGAGGAGGCGGCGACGCTGCGCCTCACGGTGCCCGAGGGCAAGCGGATCAAGGTGCAGGAGGGGCGCGGCTGCTTCGAGTGCCGGAGCACCGGCTACCTCGGCCGCACCGGGATCTTCGAGATCCTCCCCGTGGACGACGCGGTCAAGGCGCTGGTGCTCGAGGGCGCCGACGCCCCGGCGATCAAGCGCGAGGCGGTGAAGAACGGCATGCGCACCCTGCGCCAGTCGGCGCTGCGCAAGCTGGCCGAGGGGATCACCACCTTCGAGGAGGTGGTGCGGGTGACCGGCCTCTAGCTCCCCGCCTCAGCGGAAGTAGCGCCAGCCGTCGAGGATCGCGGCCTCGGCGAGCACCAGCGTCGAGCCCTCGAGGCGATGGCGGAACGGCACCGGCCGGCAGCCACCGCCGGTGCTGACCTCCTCGAGTCGGCAGGCGGTGTCGCACTTGTTGTTCACCACCCAGTCGCCGTCGTGCCGGAAGCCCCGCTTCATCTTGTAGTCGCTCTCCGAGGCGTCGAAGGCGGTGTGCAGGGCGCCCGAGGCGTCGCGCGCCACGAGGAAGCGCACCTCCTGGTTGCCGCTGTTCAGGAAGCGGTAGAAGCGGACCTGCGACGGGCCGAGGGAGGCGACCTCGAGGCGCACCTCGCCGGCCGCGTCGGGTGCGACGCGGGCGTACTTGGGCCGTGTGAGGCCCCCTTCCCAGAGGAACTGCAGGCCGAGCAAGAGCGCGGAGAGGACGGCGACCACGGCAACGCCGTGGATCGGACGGAAGCGGCGAGTCGTTTCGGTCATGGCTCCTTCGAGGCTCTCCAGATCGATCGGCTCGGGAGACGGCCCGACGCCGGGGGCGCCACCCTACCAAACACCCGCCGCGCGGCGAGCCGCCCGCGGCGCCTTCAACCCGCGATCGCCCGGCCAGCGAGATCCAGCGCCGCGGCGCGGTGGGTGGCGGCAGGAGCCTTGCCCTGGTAGCGGCGGCCGCTGCCGCCGCCGCGGCCGCCGAGGACGCGGGCCACTTCGGCGCCGAGGGCGGCGAGGTCGAGGGCGACGGTGCTGCCGGCCGCGAGCGCGAAGACGAGGCCGTCGGCCGCCGCCGCGGTGACGAAGGCGAGCGCTTCGGGGCGCCCGGCCACCGCGCGCTCGGCGAGGGCCGCGGGGCCGCCCGGGGGCGGGCTCTCGAGGTGGAGGTCGAGCAGCGGGCCGGGGGCGGCGGCGAGGCGCTCGGCCTCGAAGTCGGCGAGGCGCCCGCCGAGGCGGCGGGCGAGGCGCTCGGCGGCGGCGAGGTCGGCGAGCTTGCGCTCCGCCACCGCGAGGAGCTCCGGCTCGCCGCTGTCGAAGAGGCGGCGCAGCGCGCCCACGCGCTCCTCGAGCCGAGCGAGGCGGGCGCGCACCCGGCCGCCGGCGATCCAGAAGAGACGCGTGCCGCCGCGCATCGGCTCGGTCCCGAGGAGCTTCAGCGACTCGATCTCGGCGGTCGAGGCGAGGTGGGTGCCGCCGCAGGTGGCGAGGTCGATCCCCTCGATCTCGACCAGGCGGAGGTCGCCCGTGAGCCCGGCCGGGAGGCGCCGGCTGCGGACCGCCAGGCGCGCCGCCTCCTCCCGCGCCACCCGCCGTGCCGCGACGCGGCGGCCGGCGCGCACCTCGGCCATCGCCGCCTCCTCCAGCGCCGCGAGGTCGGCCGGCGCGATCTCCGGGCGGTCGAGCTCGATGTCCGAGAGCTCGGGGCCGAGGTGGAACGCCGTGGTCGGCCAGCCGAAGCGCTCGGCCGCCAGCGCGGTCAGCAGGTGCTGGGCGGTGTGCTGCTGCATGTGGTCGTAGCGCCGCGGCCAGTCGAGGGCGAGGCGCGCGGGCCCGGGCGGGACGGGGGCCGCGAGGCGGTGCAGGAACCCCTGCGGACCGGGCTCCACCCCCACCACCTCGACCCCGGCGAGCCAGCCGCGGTCGGCCGGCTGGCCGCCGCCCCCGGGGTAGAGGACGGTGTCGGCGAGCCAGGCGGCCGGCTCCCCCTCTCCCCCGCCCGGCCGCACCTCGACGGCGAGCTCGCGGGCGTACGGATCGCGCTCGTAGGTCGGGAGGCTCACAGACCGCCATCTTACCGGCCCGGCGCGGTAGACTCGCGCCGCTTCGACCGCCGAAGGAGGACGTGTGCCGAGGAGCCCCGACCGGCTGCCGCCGATCGACTTATCCCCCGAGCC
>JAHDVN010000154.1:0-265 GCA_023384635.1 Thermoanaerobaculia bacterium | reverse complement strand
CCGATGGCGCCGGTAGACATCGCCTGGCTGCGCATGGACGAGCCGAACAACCTGATGCAGATCAACGGCGTGCTCGCGCTCGGCGGCGAGCTCGACGTGGAGCGGGTGCGCGACCTCGTCTCCGAGCGCCTGCTGCGCATCCGGCGGTTCCGCCAGAAGGTGGTCGTCGGCCGGGGCGGCCACCGCTGGGAGGTCGACCCCGCCTTCGACCTCGACGCCCACCTCGTGGTCGAGCCGTTCCCCGCGCCCGGCGGGCGGGCCGAGG
>JAHDVN010000626.1 GCA_023384635.1 Thermoanaerobaculia bacterium | reverse complement strand
TAGGCGTCAGCGGGGCCTCTGTCAAATCCCTGAGCGAACGGAAGATCCGGCCCGTGTCGACGGCCAGCGGCGGGATCGCGAGCCAGAGCCGCGACCGGGGCGGCTCGGGGAGCGGGACCAGCTCGTCTCCGCGGCCGAAGCCGAGGGCGGTCCCGCCGAGGAGGAAAAAGGGCACGTCGGCGCCCAGCTCCCGGGCCGCCTCCCAGAGATCGGCGGCCGAGCCGGGGCGCCCGAGGAGCGCGCGCAGCGCGAGCAGGACGGTGGCGGCGTCGCTGCTCCCGCCGCCGAGGCCACCCCCCACCGGGATCCGCTTCTCGAGGCGGATGCGGACTGCGAGGCCCGGGGCGAAGCGCGCGGCGAAGGCCGCGGCGGCGCGGGCGGCCAGGTTCTCCCCGCCCGCCGGCAGACCGGCGCCGTCGCACTCGATCTCGATTCCCTGGCCGCCGAGGGCGAGGAGGAGGCGGTCCTCGAGGTCGATCGTCTGGAAGACGGTCCGCAGCTCGTGGTAGCCGTCCGGCCGGCGCCCCACGACCTGCAGGTGCAGGTTGACCTTCGCGGGGCTACGGAACTCGTGCCAGGTCACACGCGCCCTCCTGGAAACCGGCCGGCGGTGGCGCCGGGCTCCAACCGGCGGGAAGCGGCTCGGTCGAGGCCAACCGCCAGCGCACCTCGAGCCCCGCACCCGCGAGCCGCAGCTCCGCTCCCTCCGGCGCCCCCCGCCAGGTGGCGATCTCGCCCCCCCCGGCGGCCGCCAGCTTCCAGGCGGTGGGCCGCCCGTCGGCACCGAGGGTCACCTCCCACTGTTGCCCGTGCTCGTCCCCGAACCGGACCGTCCCTCCCCCGGCCGGGGCCGCGGCCGGCAGCGGCACGGGCACCTCGCCGAGGAGCACCGCCACCGTGGCCCCGGGCGGCAGGTCGAGGCCGAGCAGGGGCAGCAGCAGGCGCCCGGTCGCGGGCCCGCGGCAGACCGTGCGGTGGCGGTGGTCGGCGAAGGTCGTCTTCCCGCCGTCGACCGCCAGGCTCCAGACGGTCCGTCCGAGGAGGTCGGCGGCGGCGAGCTGGAAGCGCGAGCGGCTCTCGCGCCGGAGCATCAGCCGGAGGCGCACGTCGCCGTCCGCGCCGGCGGCCTCGACGCGGAAGAGCGACTGACTGCCGCTGCCGGCGGAGTGGATGCCGCCCGGGCCCCGGGAGGCGCAGCC
>JAHDVN010000153.1 GCA_023384635.1 Thermoanaerobaculia bacterium | reverse complement strand
GGCGATCCCCAGGTCGCCCGTCGCGAGCGCCGGGGCGTCGTTCACGCCGTCGCCTGTCATCGCGGTGAGGCCGAGCTGGCGCTCGGCCCGCACCGCCTCCACCTTCTCGCGCGGGTCGCGCTCGGAGAGCACCGCGTCGGCCCCGACCGCCGCCCCGACGACCTCGGCCACCTCGGGCCGGTCGCCGGTGACGAGCACGACCCGCCGGATGCCGGCCTGCCGCAGGAGGCGCAGCGTCACCGCCCCGTCGGCCCGCATCGGGTCCTCCAGGACGAGCGCCCCGGCGAGCTGCCCGTCCACGCCGACGAAGGCGGGCGTCGTCCCCTCGAGCGCGCACTCGCGCCGCAGGCGGCGCACCGCGGCGGCCGCCTCCGCGGAGCGGTCGATCCAGTCGAGCCGGCCGATCGCCACCTCGCGTCCCTCGACGCGGCCCCGGATCCCGCCCCCCGGCCGCTCCTCCACCCGCTCCGGGAAGCCGAGCGGAAGCTCCCGGCGGCGGGCCTCGGCCACCACGGCGGCGGCGAAGACGTGGAGCGAGACCTGGTCGAGCGAGGCGGCGAGCGCGAGCAGCTCGTCGGCCCCGGCGGCCCCCGTCACGACCACCCGGCTGACCCGGGGCCTGCCCGTGGTCACGGTTCCGGTCTTGTCGAGCAGCAGCACCTCGGCGCGCGCCAGCGCCTCCAGCGCCCCACCCCCCTTGACCAGCACGCCGCGGCTCGCGGCACGGGAGATCCCGGCCACGATCGCCACCGGCGCCGCGAGAATGAGCGGACAGGGGGTGGCGACCACGAGCACCGCGAGCCCCCGCACCGCCTCGCCGCTCCAGAGCCAAGCGCCTCCGGCGGCGAGCAGGGTGAGCGGGAGGAAGGCGACGGCGTAGCGGTCGGCCAGACGGGTGAAGGGCGCGCGGGCATGCCGCGCCTCCTCGACCAGCCGCACGATCGCGGCGTAGGTGCTGTCGGCCGCCGTCGCCACCGCGCGCAGGCGGAAGGGCTGGCCAGCGTTGACCGCCCCGCTCGCCACCCGCTCCGAGGCGACCCGCTCCACCGGTCGCGCTTCGCCGGTCAGGTTCGCCTCGTCGAGCAGCGCCGAGGGGTCGACCACGAGGCCGTCGACCGGCACCATCTCCCCGCCGCGGACGAGCAGCAGATCCCCGACCGCGACCTCCTCGACCGGGCGGCTCGCGAGCTCCTCGCCCTCGTAGCGGTGGACGGTGCGCGGAGCGAGCTCCACCAGCCGCCGCAGCTCCCGCTCCGCCCGCCCCGCCGCGTGCGCCTCGAGCGCCTGGCCACCCGCCAGCATGAGGGCGACCACCGCGCCGGCGAGGTACTGGCCGAGCGCGAGGCAGCCGGCCATCGCCAGCAGCGCGATGACGTCGACGCCGAGCCGGCCCCGCCGGAGATCGGCTACCACGCTGCCGACCAGCGGCAGCAAAGCCACCGCCGTGGCGCCCGCCCAGACGAGATCGGCGGCGCCGCGCGCGCCGAGGGCGAGCGCCACCGTCCCGGCGAGGAGAGCGGCGAGCGAGAAGAGCGCGAGCCAGCGGCTCAAGGCATCACGCGGCGGCGAGGTGGGCGCGGAGCCAGTCGCCGGCGAACCCGGCGATCCGGGCGAGGCCGTCGTCGCCGGCCGGCTCCGCCGCCTGCGGGAGCACCCGCATCTCGGCACCGGCCCCGAGCTGGCCGAGCACGCCCAGGGTCAGCTCCAGGACCGGCTCGTCGTCGCCGTCGACGAGCAGCAGGGTGGGCGCCGCGACCTCCGGCAGGCAGGCGCGCACGAGATCTGCGCGCCCCTCCCAGGAGACGATCGCCGCCAACACTCCGGGCGAGCGCGCGGCGACCAGCAGCGCCGCCGCGACCGCCGTCCCCTGAGCCACCGCGCCGATCGGCCGGCTCGCGAGACCGGGGATCCGGCGCAGCACCGCGACCGCCTCCGCGAGCCGGTCGGCGAGCATCTCCACGTCGAAGCGGAAGCGCCCCGAGAAGTGATCGAGGGTCTCCTCCCAGGAGGTGAGCAGCGGCAGCTCGACGACGCCCAGGGAGAGCTCGAGGAGGGCCGCCCGCAGCCGGCCGACCCGCTCCGGCTCGCGCCAGACACCGAGCTGGGGCAGCAGCACGAGGCCGCGCGCCCCCGGGGGGAGCGCCACCTTCGCCTCCAGGCTCCCCTCGGGCAGCGGGATCGTCAGCCCGTACTCCTCCTGCGCTGGCGCTCCGGTCATCGGTCGCTCCCCCTCGCGCAGCGTAGGTCCTCCGGGGCCCGATGTCGCCGGTTCAACGGGTGGCGATGGCCACCCCCGTTGGGGGGGGAATGCCGCCGGATCGGCGCCTCCGGCGCTGCCGTAGAATCCGGACGGAGCCCGGAGATGCCCACCATCCGCCTCGCCGACGACACCCCGGTCGTGCAGTTCGACCCGCAGGTCGAGGTCTCCCCATTCCTCCTCTTCCGGCTGCTGCGCGAGGGGCGCGCCCCGCGCCTGCTCGACGTGCGCCGGGAGCCGGCGGGCGCGACTCTGGCCGGGGCGGAGCGGATCGACCTCGCCAGCTGGGCGCCGGAGGCGGGAGAGGAGGCCGTCCTCTTCGACGACGACGGCGAGCTCGCCGTGGCTGCCGCCCGGCGTCTCCAGGCCGCCGGCTGCGCCGGGGTCCGCGCCCTCTTCGGCGGCCTCGAGCTCTGGGTGTTCGCGCTCGACCCCGGGGTGGTCGGCGAGGAGACGTTCCTGTGCTCGCTCGCTGCGCCCGCACCTCGGGTGACGCCCGCCACCCCGACCCTGTAACATCCTCGGCAGAGAGCGCAGCCGGGGCACGCCGCGCGCGCGGGAGGGTGGTATGAAGAGCGTCGTCACCGCGATTCTCGGAGGGGGCCAGGGGACGCGGCTCTTTCCGCTGACCCGTGACCGCGCCAAGCCGGCCGTGCCGGTGGGCGGGAAGTTCCGCCTCATCGACATCCCGATCAGCAACAGCCTGCACGCCGGGATCGACCGCATCTACGTGCTGACCCAGTTCAACAGCACGAGCCTGCACCGCCACATCGCCCAGACCTACCGGTTCGACGTCTTCCGCGGCGGCTTCGTCAACATCCTCGCCGCCGAGCAGAACCTCACCAACCGCGACTGGTACCAGGGGACCGCGGACGCGGTGCGCCAGAACCTCGGCCGCTTCCTCGATCCGCCCACCTCCGAGGTGCTCATCCTCTCGGGCGACCAGCTCTACATGATGGACCTCAAGGAGTTCGTGACCTACCACCGCGAGAAGGAGGCGGACATCACGATCGCGGTCAAGCCGGTGGGGATCGAGGACGCCCCCTCGTTCGGGATCCTCCACCTCGAGCGCAGCGGCCAGGTCGTCAACTTCGTCGAGAAGCCGAAGGACCCGGCACTGCTCGCCGAGCTCGCGCTCGACGAGACGACCCAGGCGGCGCTGCCCACTCCGGCCCCGCAGGGCTCGTTCCTGGCGAGCATGGGGATCTACGTGTTCAAGCCGCAGGTGCTCGAGGAGCTGCTCGCGGGCACGCTGTACGCCGACTTCGGCCGCGAGGTGATCCCCGAGGCGCTCGCCCGCTACAAGGTCTTCGCCTACCCGTATCACGGCTACTGGGCCGACATCGGGACGATCCCGAGCTTCCACCAGGCGAATCTCGACCTCACGCTGCCGCTGCCGCCGGTCGACCTCTACAGCCCCGACTTCCGCATCTTCACGCACGCCCGCTTTCTGCCCGGCGCCAAGATCACGCAGTGCCTGGTGAACTGCTCGGTCCTCTGCGAGGGGAGCATCATCACCGGCGCCCGCGTCGCCGACTCGGTGATCGGCATCCGCGCCGTGGTGCGGAGCGGCTCGGTCATCGAGCGCAGCGTCCTGATGGGCGCGAGCTATTACGAGCACATCGACGAGGCGCCGGCGATCCCGCTGGGGATCGGCCGCGACTGCCACCTGCGCAACGTCATCGTCGACACCAACGCCCGCATCGGCGACGGCGCCCGGCTCGTGAACGTGGACAACGTGCAGGAGCGCGACGCCGACAACCACTCGATCCACGGCGGCGTCATCGTCGTCCCGAAGGGCGCCGTCATCCCGCCGGGCACGGTGATCTGAGAGGCCCCGTGCGGCCGCTCGCGATCTGCGAGGTGGCGGCCGAGGTCGCCCCCTTCGCCAAGACCGGGGGGCTCGGCGACGCCGTCGCCGGCCTCTCGCGCATGCTCGGCGCCGCGGGGCAGGACGTGCGCCTCTTCCTCCCGCTCTACCCGGCGATCTGGCGGCAGGAGCGGGAGCTCGTCCCGGTCGAGTTCCTGCGCGACGTGCCGGTCTGGCTCGGGCGGCGGGAGGTGCGCTTCTCGGCGTTCACGACGAAGCTCCCCGCGAGCGAGGTGGACGTCTACCTCCTCCACTGCCCCTCGCTCTTCCACCAGGACGCGATCTACGCGTCCGGCTGGGACGAGCACTACCGCTTCGGGTTCCTCTCCGTCGCCGCGCTCACCTGCTGCCAGCGGATGGGCTGGGCGCCGGAGATCCTGCACGTCCACGACTGGCACGCGGCCCTCACCCCCCTCTTCGCCCGCACCCTCTTCGGCTGGGACCGCCTGTTCGCGGCGACGCGCTCGGTGCTCACCCTCCACAACCTCGGCCACCACGGGCTCTTCGGCGGCCACACCATCGGCGAGCTCGGTCTCGACGGCCACCTCGCCCTGCTGCCGCCGGAGGACGTCGCCGCCGACCGGCTGAGCTTCCTCAGGAACGGCATCCTGCACGCCGACCTCCTCACCACCGTGAGCGAGACCTACGCGCGGGAGATCCAGACCCCCGACGGCGGCTTCGGCCTCGACGACCTCCTGCGCGCGCGCGCCGCGAGCCTGGTCGGGATCGTCAACGGCGTCGACTACGGCGACTGGGATCCCCGCCACGACCCGCACCTGCCGCATCCGTACGACGCCGCGGATCTCGCGGGCAAGCGGCGGATGAAGCGGGCCCTTCTCGAGCGAGTGGGGATGGAGGCCGGCGAGGAGACGCCCGTGGTCGGGATGGTGAGCCGCCTCGTCGAGCAGAAGGGGATCGACCTCTGTTTCGAGGCGCTGCCGGAGCTGCTCGCCCGCCGCGATTTCCGGCTCGTCGTTCTCGGCTCGGGCGAGGAGCGATACGAGGCGCTCTTCCACCGTCTCCAGGCCACCTTCCCCGGCAAGGCCTGGTTCTACCGCGGCTACCACGAGCCGCTGGCGCACTGGATCGAGGCGGGGGCGGACCTCTTCCTCATGCCCTCCCGCTACGAGCCGTGCGGCCTCAACCAGCTCTACAGCCTGCGCTACGGCACCCCTCCCGTGGTGCGCCGGACCGGCGGCCTCGCCGACACCGTCGAGCCGTACTCGTGGGAGCGCGGCACCGGCACCGGCTTCGTCTTTTCCGACTACACCCCGGCCGGCCTCGTCTGGGCCCTCGACCACGCGCTGACGACCTTCGCCCATCCGGAGGCTTGGCGCGGCCTGCAGCGGCGCGGCATGGCGCTCGACTTCTCCTGGGAGCGCCAGGGGCGCCCCTACCTCGAGCTCTTCCGCGGCCTCGCCGCCTGAGCGGAGCCCGTCACAGCACCCGGCGGCCCTGCTGCGATAGGCTCCGCCGTACACCCATGGCAGAAGGAGGCTCGAACATGCGCTCCCGGATCCTCTGCGGCCTCGCGGCCGCGCTCCTCCTCGTGTCTCTCGCCGTGCCACTGGCGGCGGCTCCGTCCGGCGAGGCGAGCCGGTTCGTCCGCGTCCCGGCGGCGGAGAGCCGCGCCCTCTCGTCGCGCGGCCTGGCGCCCCCGTTCACCCCCCCCTACGAGGGGTTCCGCGGGCGCGAGCTGGGCGAGGCCGACTACCACCGCCGCGTCGCCGCGCGGCTCCCGTTCGTCGAGGACGTCGAGGCCGGCACGGTGCAGATCGTGCGCTACCGCTTCGACCCCCTCGCCGAGGGCGAGCCCGCGCTCGGCCCCGGCGAGTCGGCGGCCGCCACCGGCCCCGGCTTCCACCTCGTTCAGTTCCGTGGGCCCGTGGCCGACGCCTGGCTCGCCGAGCTCGCGAAGGCCGGCCTCGAGCCGCTCCAGTACTACCCCCACCATGCCTACCTCGTCTGGGGCGACGCGCGCAGCACCGAGTCGACCGCCGCGCTGCCGTTCGTGCGCTGGCAGGGCCGGGTGCACCCGGCCTACAAGCCGGCGCCGAGCCTCGACGGGCGCGAGGGGATCGTGCGCAACGTCGACGTGATGTTCTTCGGCGAAGAGCGGGTCGAAGAGACGCTGGCCGCGATCGAGAAGCTCGGCGGCCGCGTCCTCCACCACTACCCGGCCCAGCCCGACCGGAAGCTCTTCGACGCCATCGTCGAGCTCCCGGCCGAGGCGGTGGCCGCGGTGTCGCAGATTCCGAACGTCCTCTGGCTCGGCTTCCAGGGCCCGCGGCCGATCCTCGACGACGAGATGTCCTCCCAGATCCAGGCCGGCAACCACCCGGGCGGAGTGCCGGTCACCGGCTACTTCTCCCACCTGACGACCCTCGGCGTGGACGGCACCGGCGTGATCTGGGCGATCGTCGACACCGGCGTCGACTACGACCACCCCGACCTCGGCAGCCACATCGTCGGCGGCTACGACTTCCCCGGCGCCTGCAGCTTCGCCGGTCAGCCCGGCTCCGACTGCTCGGGCGGCGGCCACGGCACGCACGTGGCGGGAATCGTCGGCGGCGATGCCACCGGCGCCTTCACCGACGCCAACGGCTTCCTCTACGGCCTCGGCGTCGCGCCCGGGGTGAGCTTCTTCGCCATGAACTCACTCTCCGCCTCGGCCTGGCCCCCCACCGGCGGCTGGCAGGAGCACTCGAAGCGCGCCGTGCTCGGCAACGCCATCGGCGGCAACAACTCCTGGACCACCGGCGAGGGGACGCAGCACGGCTACCAGGCCTCGGAGCGGACCCACGACATCATGGTGCGCGACGGGAACTTCGATACGACCACCGTCGCCGAGCCGTTCATCGAGGTCTTCTCGGCCGGCAACAGCGGCTCCTCCGGCCTTACCGCGCCGAAGGAGGCGAAGAACCTCATCGTCACCGCCTCCTCGATGAACTACCGCGTGGGGAGCATCGAGAACATCTCCTCCTTCTCCTCCCGCGGCCCGGCGGTAGACGGCCGGCAGGTGCCCACGATCACCGCCCCAGGAGAGCAGATCGCGTCCAGCCGCAACGACCTCGGAGGGGACTGCTCGACCTCCATCGGCGGCACGAACAACCTCTACGCCTACTGCTCGGGCACCAGCATGGCCTCACCGCACGCGGCGGGCGCGGTGGTGCTCCTCACCGACTGGTGGCGCGGCTTCAACGCCGGTCTCGACCCGAGCCCGGCGATGGCCAAGGCGCTGCTGGTGAACAACGCCGTCGACATGGGCGGCTCGACCGCGGCGCGCTGGAACAACGCCGAGGGCTGGGGCCGGATCCACGTCACGAACATCGTCCAGCCCGGCGTCCCGGTCGAGTACTGGGACCAGGACAATCTCCTCATCAACACGGGCCAGAGCTTCCAGGTGACGGTGGGCGTCGCGAATCCGGCCCTGCCCGTGAAGGTCACGCTCGCCTGGTCGGACGCCCCGGGCGCGGTGGGGGCCAACCCGGCGCTCGTCAACAACCTCGACCTGACGGTGGTGGACGGCGCGAGCACCTATCTCGGCAACGTCTTCTCCGGCGGCTGGTCGGCCACCGGTGGCGCCGCCGACAACCGCAACAACCTGGAGAACGTCTTCATCCAGAGCCCGACCGGCGGCGCCATCGACATCACGGTCGCCGCCACGAACATCGCCGGCGACGGCGTGCCGTACAACGGCGACCCCACCGACCAGGACTACGCGCTGGTCTGCACCAACTGCGCGCTGCAGGCCGACTTCACGCTCGGGGTCAGCCCCCAGTCCCAGGCCGTCTGCGCCCCCGGCGACGCCGCCTTCGCGGTCTCGGTCGGCCAGATCCTCGCCTTCACCGACAACGTGACCCTCGGCGTGACCGGCCACCCGGCGGGGACGACGACCGGCTTCTCGGTCAACCCGGTGACGCCGCCGGGCAGTTCGGTGCTCACCATCGGCAACACCGGTGCGGCCGCGGCGGGCAGCTACCTGCTCGACGTCACCGGCACCTCGACCACCGGCACGAAGACGCGGCAGGTGAGCCTCGACCTGTTCAACCTGCCGCCCGGAGCGCCAACCCCGACCAGCCCGGCGCCGGGGGCGATCAACCAGCCGCTGCGGCCCG
>JAHDVN010000625.1 GCA_023384635.1 Thermoanaerobaculia bacterium | reverse complement strand
GGCTGCGGCTGGAAGGGTCCGTGGATCGAGGACAACGTACAGCGCTTCAGCGAACTGATGGGCGGCGAGGACATCATTTCCTGCGCCGGGGTACAGTCTGCCTACAGTGACTTCATGGAATACATCGCCGCCGATGTGCCGGAAGGAGAATAGGCAAATGGATATCGCCGCTCTGACCATGTTGGTCTTTGGCATGGTGATCGTGGGGTCCGGTCTGACCGGGTTACTCGCACCGCAACTTCTTCTTACTGTGTTGGGTATCACGGACACCGGTTCTGCCACTCTACTATTTCTGATGGCGACCTCCCAGGCGTCACTTGCGATGGGACTGTATTACATCCTGGCTTCCGTCAACGGAACCCGCGTCTTCTTTCAGTGGAGCGTGCCTTTGCGGATCATCAACTTCATGGTGTTTGCCGCCATGATCCCACTGGGCATCGCGCCGATGCAATGGCTGCAGGTGGCTGGACTCGAACTGGCAGGCGCATCGGCAACCGCGATTGCGATGGCTTCGAAGAGTCATTACACCCTGGATCATTTTCATGTGTTACGGATCGCCAGCCTGACTCTGGCATTGATTGGAGGCATCCTCGCGTTCAAGCCATTTGGCATCTATGGCAGCGCCTCCGCCTTTCTGCTGATCTCCAGCGTTGGCATGATGTATGCTTATCGCAGGTTCAACCCGGTACAGACAGGGGAGCAGTGATGCGGCATCCTTCCTTTGAGTTTCATTGCATTCCAGTCGGGATTGACAACTGTTATCTGTTGCGCGGGAGAACCACCATCCTGATCGATGCCGGCGCACCGGGGCATGTGAAAGAGTTTATGCGCGGCATGGATCGCCTCGGCATTTCGCTGCGGGAGATCGAACTCATCCTGTTGACCCACGGACATGCCGATCATATTGGCTGTTTGCATCAAATCCAAACCCTCTCGGAGGCGGAGATTGCCATGCATGAGGCGGAGTGTGCCTGGGTTGAAAGCGGTGAACCGGATCTGTCGCCTGGCGTCACTCTATGGGGGCGCATGTTGGCTGGCTTGGGGCAGGTTTTATACAAACCCCGTCTGTATCCCCGTGCGGTGGATTATTCCATCACCACCACCCTATCCTCCCTGATGAAGCTGGGCTATGGCGTCCCAGGACAGGTGGTTCACACGCCAGGTCATTCGCCCGGTTCAATCAGTGTTCTGCTTGAATCAGGCGA
>JAHDVN010000152.1:805-8338 GCA_023384635.1 Thermoanaerobaculia bacterium | reverse complement strand
GAACATCGAGCGCGAGGTTGAGCTCTCCGGGCCGCTGCACTCGAAGGGAGTGCTCATCCTCACCGGCTTCCTCGGCGACCGCTACGCCCGGGAGCGGCCGCTGGCGCTCGCCGCCAGCCTCGTCTTCGAGCAGTCGTATGGCGGCATCGACGGCGACAGCGCTTCGATGGCCGAGCTCTGTGCCCTCCTCTCGGCGATCGCCGACGTGCCGCTCTCCCAGTCCCTGGCCATCACCGGCTCGGTCGATCAGCGGGGCCAGGCGCAGGCGATCGGCGGCGTGAACGAGAAGATCGAGGGTTTCTTCGACGCCTGCCGCCTCGGCGGTCTCACCGGCGAGCAGGGCGTGGTCGTGCCGCAGAGCAACCTCGTGCACCTGATGCTCCGCGCGGACGTGGTCGCGGCGGTCGAGGAGGGGAAGTTCCGGGTCTTCGCGGTGCGGGACGTCGACGACTGCCTCGAGCTGCTCTCCGGTCTCCCGGCCGGCGAGCGGGGACGCGACGGGCGTTTCCCCGAGGGGAGCTTCAACCGGCGGGTCGAGGAGCGCCTCGCCGCGCTCGCGGAGCTGAAGGCCGCGCAGGAGCGCAAGACCCGCCCGGCGCGCCCGCGCCGCTAGCGCTCAGCGCTGTGCGTCGCCGGGTGGAGGGGCGGCTTCGAGCGCGAAGTCGAGCATCCGGTCGCCGTCGAAGAGGAAGCGGCCGTCGAACTCCCGGCCAGCGAGCAGCAGCGGCACCCAGTGCCGGTCGTCCTCCCACATCGCTTCGTAGGGGATCTCCTCCACCGGGCACCAGAACGGCAGCGCCTCGGCGGTCTCGGCGGGTTCCCCCTCGACGCCGCTGGCGCGGAAGACGTGGACGTGGATCGAGTGGCCGTCGACGAACTGGAAGCGCAGCGTCCCCTGGCGGGCGAGGCCGGTGGGGCGGGCCCGCACCTCCTCCTCGAACTCCCGGCGGGCGGCCGCGAGCGGCGTCTCGCCGAACTCGAGGCGGCCGCCCGGCCCGTTCACCTTGCCGGCGCCGAGACCGCGGCGCTTGTGGATGAGGAGGATCTCGGCGTCGCGGAGCGCGAAGACGAGCGTCGCGTGCTCCACCGGCACCCAGGCCGCCCAGTCGATGTCGGCGAGCGTGCGCATGGGGGAAGGCTGGTGCGCGTCGTCCTCAGCCCGGCAGCGCGTCGTAGAGCGCCTCGAACTGCCCGGCCAGCTTGTGGCGCGGGGCGAGCACCGCGAGCGGCCGGCCGGCGGCGTGCGACTCGCGCATCTTCACCGAGGGGGAGAGGAACGGCCGCAGGAGCGGGAACCCCTCCGCCTCCAGCTCCTCGACCAGCCGCTGCGGCAGCCGCGCCCGGGCGTCGAACTGGTTGACCACGATCCCCTCGATCTCGAGCTTCGGGTTGTGGTCGGCCGCCACCTCGCGCACGTGACCGCGCAGCAGGTAGAGCGCCTGGCGCGAGAAGTCGTCGCAGTCGAAGGGGATCAGGCAGCGCTCGGCGGCGACCAGCGCCGAGACGGTGAAGAAGCCGACCGCCGGTGGGGTGTCGAGGTAGATCTCGTCGTAGCGCAGCTTGCCGAGCGCGTCGCGCAGCTTGAAGATCTTGTAGCGCGACTGGAGCTTCTCCTCCAGCGCGCCGAGCTCGCGATGCGACGGCACGACGTCGAGCTTCGGGATCCCGGTCGGGTGCACGAAGTCCGCGAGCGGCCGGTCGGGGAGGAGCGAGAAGCCGAGCGAGCCCTCGTAGAACTCCTTGAGGGTCGGCGCCGTCTCCGGGGCGCGCTCGCCCAGCAGGTAGCGGGTCGAGTCCCCCTGGGGGTCGAGGTCGACGACGAGCGTGCGGCGGCCGCGCCGCGCGGCCACCGCCGCCAGGTTGCAGACGATCGACGTCTTGCCTACGCCGCCCTTCTTGTTGAAGACCACCCGGCGCCTCGCCGCCATCTCCGCCTCCCCGTCTGCCGCGCCGCGGCATCGGGCGCAGTGTAGCCGTCCGGCGCGGGCGCGGCAACCGCCGGGCGGGGATCAGGCCCCGGCGCCGACCCGGCCCCGGCGCTCCGCCTCGTCGAGCCCGGATGCGACGATCTCGCGCACCGCGGCGACGAGCTCGGCGTCGGTCGCCCACGCCGCGGCGTCCAGCGGCGGGTGGATGCGCACCCGGACAGTTCCCGGCCGCGGGAAGAGGCAGCCTTTGGGCAGCACGCGCATCGAGCCCGAGATCGTCACCGGCAGGATCGGCAGGCCGAGCTGGCGGGCCATGACGAAGCCGCCCTTCTTGAACGGCAGCAGGCGTCCGTCCGGGCTGCGCGTGCCTTCGGGGAAGAAGACGACGGAGATGCCGCCGCGCAGGCGAGGCTTGGCCGCCTCGAGGCTGGCGATGGCGCGCTGGGAGTTGCTGCGGTCGACGAAGATGTGGCCGATCGCCGCGCAGCCCCAGCCGAGGAAGGGCACGCGCCGCAGCTCCTCCTTCATCACCCAGCGGAACTCCCGCCCGAGGAAGCCGTAGAGGGCGAGGATGTCGTAGTCCCCCTGGTGATTCGTGAGGATGACGTACGACTGCCCGCGGGCCATCCGCTCGCGCCCCTCGACGCGGATCCGCACGAAGCTCGTGCGGACGATGATCCAGGCCCACGCGGTGCCGCAGTAGAAGGCGACGCTCCGGCTCGCCGCCGAGAGCGCGACCGCCGCCGCGCCCCAGAAGGTCGTGGCGAGCGCGATCACCGGGTAGAGCACGGCGACGGTCCAGGGGGCGAAGAGCCAGCGCCGCGGCTCGCGCCAGGGGCGCGGGGGCCGGGGCTCGGCTCCCCCCGCGTTCCTCTCGTCCAGTGCCGGCTCGGCCATCGGTCTCTCTCCCCCCTCGGACCCGCGGAGCTGCCTTCGGGCGCGAGCGGGAAGTCTACCGGCAGGGGCCGCGCCGGCGGGAGGAAAGCGACAGATTCAACGCCCGGATGGCGTCCATCCTCTCGGACCCCGGAGAGGGGCTGGAGGAGACGATGGACGGAGCGGCGAAGATGGCGAGGAAGCTGGCGAGGGCGCTGCTGCTGGCGGCCTTGCTGCTGCCGGCGGCGGCGGGGGCGGAGCTGCTGGTCTTCCGCGGCGGTGACGACTTCGTGCGGACCGAAGGCCCCTGGGAGGAGCGCGGCGGCCGGCTGGTCTTCCGCAGCCCGGGCGGGCGGCTCTTCTCGGTGGCGCTCGCCGAGGTCGACCTGCCGCGCTCGCGCGAGATCACGGCGCGCCTGGCGCGCGAGGGCCCGGCGGCGCTGGCGGGCCTCGTCCCGGCCGGCCCGGTGGCCGACGAGCGGGAGCTCGCCGTGGCCGACATTCCCGATGCGCTCAAGCACCGGGGCGAGACGGTGGAGGAGAGCGTCCGCGAGGAGAGGCGGTCCGGAGAGCCGACCGCCCGCCGGGACTCCCGCCCCCGCCGCCCGCCCGAGCGCGCGCTGCCGAAGCTGCGCCGCGTCGTGCCTGCCGATCGACCGGAGCCGGGCGGCGGCCAGCCGCCGCCACCGCGTCCCCGGCGACGGTGAGCGCCGAGGTTCTCTTGACCGGGAGCCGTTCGTAAAATGGCGGCCATCGGAGGACGGAGCGAGCAGGCAGGCACGCCGGGGGACTCCTTCCCCGTGCGTGGCCCCGAGCGGAGAACGGAGGCGGAGATGACGAGACGGATGCCCTGGATCCTGGTCGTCGCGCTTCTGGCCGCGGGGTGCATCCCCGGCGAGACACGCGAGCTGCAGCGGTGTCAGGCCGACCTGGACCTGAAGGACATCCTGGACGCGGTGGGCGTCCCGCGGCAGCCCGACGCGTGGGGCGTCGTGGGCCAGATGGCGGGTCGCCCGCAGCAGCCGTTCTTCGACCGCGAGTACCGGACCGCGCTGGTGTTGCCCGACCCGGAAGGGTTCGTGAGCGCGGTCTGCGCCGAGCTGCGGGTCCGCCTCGAGAGCCGGTGCGCAGTCCCCGAGTTCGAGACCGGTCCATACCACTGCCACGCCGTGACCCACTCCCGCTCCGACGACACGACCGACGAGACGGGGAACCACTTCCGCCTCGCCTCCGCGGGGCGCGTGAACCTCCATGCCTATCCGCGCGCGGACGGGACGACCCACCTCTACCTCTCCGGAATGGAGGCGGACGGAGCGCGGACGTACTGGGGGACTACGGGTCCGCGGCGGGTGGACTCTCCACGGTGACCGCGAGCTCGCCCTCCCGGGCCTCGACGCGCACGGTGGCCCCCTCCTCGGCCTCACCGGCGACGAGGGCGCGGCCGATGCGCGTCTCGAGCTCCCGCTGCAGGAAGCGCTTCAGCGGCCGCGCGCCGTAGACCGGGTCGAACCCCTGCCGGGCGGCGAGCGCCCGCGCCTCGGAAGTGATCTCGAGCCGTACGCCGCGCTCCTCGAGGCGGCGGCGCAGGTCGGCGGTGAGCAGGTCGACGATCCGCTCGATCTCGTCGAGGCTGAGCGGCTTGAAGAGCACGATGTCGTCGACCCGGTTGAGGAACTCGGGCCGGAACTGCCGGCGCAGCTCGCCCATCACCGCCTGGCGGGCCGGCTCGGCGATCTCGCCCCGCGCGTCGATCCCCTCGAGCAGGTGGGGGGAACCGATGTTCGAGGTCATGATCACGACCGTGTTCTTGAAGTCCGCCGTGCGCCCCTGGGCATCGGTGAGACGCCCGTCGTCGAGCAGCTGGAGCAGGACATTGAAGACGTCGTGGTGCGCCTTCTCGATCTCGTCGAAGAGAAGCACCGAGTAGGGCTTCCGGCGCACCGCCTCGGTGAGCTGACCGCCCTCCTCGTAGCCGACGTAGCCGGGCGGGGCGCCCACCAGCCGCGAGACGGTGTGGCGCTCCATGTACTCCGACATGTCGATCCGCACCAGCGCCTCCTCGCTGTCGAAGAGCGCCTCCGCGAGCGCCTTGGCGAGCTCGGTTTTGCCCACCCCGGTGGGGCCGAGGAAGATGAACGAGCCGATCGGCCGGCGCGGATCCTTGATCCCGGAGCGGGCCCGGATCACGGCGTCCGCGACCAGGCGCACCGCCTCCTCCTGGCCGATCACGCGGCGGTGCAGGATCTCGTCGAGGCGCAGCAGCTTCTCGCGCTCCCCCTCGACCAGGCGGGTCACCGGGACACCGGTCCAGCGCGACACGATCTCGGCCACCTCCGGCTCGCCGACCGTCTCGCGCAGCAGGCGCGGGGTGTCGCCGGTGCGGGCCTCCTCCTCCGCCTTCGCGAGGCGGGTCTCGAGCCCGGCCAGCACGCCGTACTTGAGCTCGGCGGCGCGGCTCAAGTCCGCGCCGCGCTCGGCCTGCTCGACCGCCAGGCGGGTGCGCTCGATCTCCTCGCGGAGCGCGCGCACGGCGGCGATCTGCTCGCGCTCGTGCTCCCACTGGGCGCGCATCGCGGTTTGCCGCTCCTTGAGATCGGCGAGCTCCCGCTCGAGGTCGGCCAGCCGGTCGCGGCTCGCCTTGTCGCTCTCCTTGGCGAGCGCCGCGCGCTCGACCTCGAGCTGCACGACGCGGCGCGAGACCTCGTCGAGCTCGGCGGGGAGCGAGTCGATCTCGGTGCGGATCATCGCCCCTGCCTCGTCGACGAGGTCGATCGCCTTGTCGGGCAGGAAACGATCGGAAATGTAGCGGTTGGAGAGCACGGCGGCGGCCACCAGGGCGCCGTCCTGGATCCGCACCCCGTGGTGGACCTCGAAGCGCTCCTTCAAGCCCCGCAGGATCGAGATCGTGTCCTCGACGCTCGGGGCGTCGACCAGGACCGGCTGGAAGCGCCGCTCGAGCGCCGCGTCCTTCTCCACGTGCTTGCGGTACTCGTCGAGGGTGGTCGCCCCGATGCAGTGCAGCTCGCCGCGCGCCAGCATCGGCTTGAGCAGGTTGGCGGCGTCGGTGGCGCCCTCGGCCTGGCCCGCGCCGACGACCGTGTGCAGCTCGTCGATGAAGAGGATTACCCGGCCCTCGCTCTCGCGGATCTCGGAGAGCACCGCCTTGAGGCGCTCCTCGAACTCGCCGCGGTACTTCGCGCCGGCGAGCAGCGAGCCCATGTCGAGCGACCAGACCGAGCGGTCCTTCATCCACTCGGGGACGTCGCCCTTGACGATCCGCTGCGCCAGGCCCTCGACCACCGCGGTCTTGCCGACTCCCGGCTCGCCGATCAGCACCGGGTTGTTCTTGGTCTTGCGCGAGAGGATGCGGACGACGCGCCGGATCTCGTCGTCGCGGCCGATCACCGGGTCGAGCTTGCCGGCGCGGGCCTGGCGGACCAGATCGATGCCGTACTTCTGGAGCGCCTCGTAGGCGGCCTCCGGGTCGGCCGAGGTGACGCGCTGGCTGCCGCGCACCCCCGCGAGCGCCGCGAGCAGCCTGTCGCGGTCGAGGCCGGCGCGCGCGAAGAGGCGTCCCGCGGCGGTCGACTCCCCCTCGTCGAGCAGCGCGAGCAGGAGGTGCTCGACCGAGACGTACTCGTCCTTGAGGCGCTTCGCCTCGGCCTCGGCGGTGAGCAGGAGCCGCTGGAGGCGCTGGGTGATGTAGACCTTCCCGGGCTCCACGCCGCCCCCCGAGAGCCGGGGGCGCCGGTCGAGCTCCCGCTCGAGGTCCGCTGCGACCTCCTCGGCGCGCAGGTCGGTGCGGGCCAGCAGACGCGGGGCGAGCCCCTCGGGCTGGGTGAGCAGGGCGAGCGCCAGGTGCTCGCCGTCCACCTCCTGGTGGCCGCGGCGCACCGCGTGCGCCTGGGCGCTCTGCAGCGCCTCCTGGGACTTCTGCGTGAGTCGGTTCAGGTCCATCTCGGCGTCCTCATGCTCCGGCGCGGGCGCGGAAGGGGGAGACGGCGGCGAGGCGTTCGAAGAGCTCCCGCTCGGCGTCGGTCAGCTGGTCGGGGACGGCGACGCGGATCTCGACGTAGAGGTCGCCCGCCTCGCCGCCGGGGCGCGGGAATCCCCTGCCGCGCAGGCGGATCCGGCGCCCGGTGGAGGAGCCCGGGGGGATGCGCACCGTCACTCTGCCGTCGAGGGTCTCCACCTCGGCCTGCCCGCCGAGCGCGGCCTCCCAGGGGGTGACCGCGAGCTGTCCGTGCAGGTCGCGTCCCTCGAGGCGGAAGCGGGAGTCGGGGGCGACGTGCACGCGCAGTAGCAGGTCGCCGGCCGGGCCGCCGGCGTGCCCGGCCTCCCCCTGGCCCGCGAGGCGGACCCGCTGCCCGGGACGCACACCCGGCGGGAGGTTCACCCGCAGCGCACGGCCCTGGCCGGTCTGCGGGTCGTGCAGCTGCAGCTCGCGCACCCCGCCGCGGGCCGCCTCGGCCAGGGAGAGCGTGATCTCCACCTCCTGGTTGGCGCCGGGGCGGGCCCAGCCGCCGCGGCCGGTCTGCCAGCCGGGGCGCTCGGAGGCGCCGCCGCCTGCGCCGCGTCCGAAGAGCATCTCGAAGAAGGAGCTGAAGCCCTCGCCGCCGCCGAGGTCGAAACGGAAGCCGCCGCCTCCCGGGCCGAAGTCGAAAGGGATCCCCTCGAAGCCGGGGGGCGGGGGCGCCCCCTGCTGGACGTTCTTCCAGGCCGCTCCGAA
>JAHDVN010000152.1:217-795 GCA_023384635.1 Thermoanaerobaculia bacterium | reverse complement strand
TGGCGCGCTTCTCCGGATCCTTGAGAACCTCGTAGGCCTCGGCGACCTCCTTGAAGCGCGCCTCGGCTCCGGCCTCGGTGGCGACGTCGGGGTGATGCTTGCGCGCGAGCTTGCGGTACGCCTTCTGGATCTCGTCGGCCGAGGCGTCGCGGCGCACGCCGAGCACCTTGTAGTAGTCCTTGTACTCCACCCCGGTCACGCCTCCCGTTCGAGTCGAGAAATCTTAGCGTCTCGCGCTCACCAAAGAGAACCGGGACGGTTCGCCCCGCATTCCGGTCCGGGGGAGCGTTGTTTCGTGCGGAGACGAAAAAGGGGACGCCGGAGCGTCCCCTGGATCGGAGCGGTCGGCGCCGCGGAGCTCAGGGAGGGGTCAGGCCGAAGTGCTCGTAGTTCTTGGCGATCCACTGCTTCCACTCCTCGGGGACCTCCTCGAGGGGGAAGATCGCCTTCACCGGGCAGGCGTCCACGCAGAGCCCGCAGTCGATGCACTCCTCCGGGTGGATGTAGAGGATCTCCCAGTCCTCACCCTTGCCGTAGATGCAGTCGACCGGGCAGACATCCACACAGGCGGTGTCCTT
>JAHDVN010000152.1:0-207 GCA_023384635.1 Thermoanaerobaculia bacterium | reverse complement strand
CAGGGCTCAGCGATGATATGGGTCATGAGTTCGTCTCCCTCGGGCGCGAGGAGCCGCGCCTCATGCGGGGGATTATAAACCCGAGAGCCGCGCTTCCGGAACCCGCGCGATGACGCCGCCACCGTGGATCGGCACCTCGCTCGCGGGCGGGCTGGTCTTCGTGACCGGCAAGGGAGGCGTGGGCAAGAGCGCGGTCGCCGCGGCCGT
>JAHDVN010000624.1 GCA_023384635.1 Thermoanaerobaculia bacterium | reverse complement strand
GAGCGCCCGCGCGAGGCGGTCCCGCTCGGCGTAGGCGCGCGGCGCGGCGGTCTCCGAGCCGTAGCGGGTCGAGGCGGTGAGCATCGCCTCGGTGGCGAGCCGGTTCTCGATCATGTGCGGGTTGAAGCGCGGATCCGCCAGCCGCGGCTCGGCGGCGATGGCCCGCGCGTAGGAGCGCGTCGCGAGCGACTTCAGGCGCCAGCCGGAGTAGATCGTGCCGAGCTGGTAGCGCGCCCAGGCGTGGGTCGGGTCGGCGCGCAGCGTGGCGCGGAACGCCCGGTAGGCGCCGAACCGGGAGCCCTCCTCCTGGAGCAGCAGGCCCAGGTTGAAATGCGCGGCGGCGAAACCGGGGTCGAGGTCGGCGGCGCGCCGGTAGGCGGCTTCCGCCCCGGCCCGGTCGCCGGCCAGCACCAGCAGGTTGCCCAGGTCGTTGAGCGCCGCCACGTTCTGCGGCTCGGCGGCCACCCGCGCCCTCTGCTCCTCGAGCACGGGGCCGAGCACGGCGGGCGAAGCGGCCGCCAGAGTGGAGGCGGCGAGAAGGAGGAGCAGGGGGAAGGCGAGTCGTCGCACGGGTTCTCTCCGGTTCAGCCGCCCTCGGGCAGCTCGTTGAGCGGGCGGGCCTTGAGCTTCACGCGTCCCCCCTCCTCGGCGGCGAGGCGGAACTGGACCGCGGCGCAGCCGGTCTTGGCGCGGATCGCCTCGGCCTGCTGCGCGAGGTAGGACGAGAAGCGGTCGAGGTCGAGGTTGGCGCCGGCCGCGCCCTGCGCGACCACGGCCTGGAGCAGCTGCGCCGCCTCCTGGCCGTCGGGCCGCCCGGCGACCACGATTCCCACCGCCGGGTCGAAGCGCGGCGGCGGCGCCGCTGCCGGCACCGCACGGGGAGCGCCGCGGCCCTCCTCCAGCGCGCGCAGCCGGCGGTTGAAGAGCTCCTGGAAGCTGTTGAAGCGGGCTTCGAGCCCGGCGAAGCGGAAGTGGTCGGCGGCGGTCTGGAGCGGCTCGTTGCGCAGCAGGCGGAGCTGGCGCTGGATCGCCTGTCGGGCCCCCTCGGGCAGGCGCTTCTCGACCCCGGCCAGGAACTTCTCGGTGTCGATCCGCAGCTGCTCGATGTCCCGCTCGAGGTGGTCGAGGAGTCGGCCGTACCGGTGCCGGTCGGCGCTCCGCTCCGCCACGCTCCCCTCCTCGGGGCCGGTCCGCCCGTTGGGCGCCCCGGCCCC
>JAHDVN010000623.1 GCA_023384635.1 Thermoanaerobaculia bacterium | reverse complement strand
CATCGCGCCGGGGCCGTCGTCGTCGAGCCCGGGGCTCTTCCGGGAGGTGGGCGGCGCGCTGCTCTTCGCGGCCAACGACGGGGCGCGGGGGTTCGAGCTGTGGGGGATCACCGCCGACGGCTCGGTGCCGCTCTTCCGCGACACCTTCGAGTCCGGCGGCCTCCAGCGCTGGGACGAGGCGGAACCGATCGAGGAGGTCGCGCGATGAGACGGAAGGGAGACTTCGTGGCGCGCGCGGAAGCACCTCTGCCGCTGCCAGAACCGCCGCGCCGGCGGGCCCGCGGTTGGACGGGATCGATGGCGACACTCGCGCTCGTTCTTCTCGCCTCTCCGGTCTCGAGCGCGACGCCGTACCTCGTCCACGACCTCGGTTTCGGCGTGGACTATCCGTGGGGGCCGGGGCCGGATTCGGGCACGTGGATGATGGGGTGGCGGGCGCAGCCGGTAGAGATGGGCGGGGCGCTCTACTTCTTCCACGACGACGGGGTGCACGGCGAGGAGCTCTGGCGCTCGGACGGCACGGCGCTCGGCACCTACCTCGTGCGCGACGTCTGCCCCGGCAGCTGCGGAGCGTTCGCGCTCGCGGCCCAGGGGGCCCTGGCGGCGGTCGGCACGACGGTCTTCTTCACGGCGCAGGACGACTTGCACGGCCAGGAGCTCTGGGCGACCGATGGCACCGCCGGCGGGACCCGGCTGGTGGCGGACCTGCGGCCGGGTTGGCCCTCGTCGATGCCCCGCGAGTTCCTCTCGGCCGCCGGCCAACTCTTCTTCCTGGCCGACGACGGGGTGCACGGCGAGGAGCTCTGGCGCTCGGACGGCACACCGCAGGGAACGTACCTGGTGCGCGATCTCGCCGCGGGTCCCGAGCCGGGCGCGATCGGCGCGCTGGCGGCAGGACCGGGGTGGCTCTACTTGGCCGTGGAGGGGCCGGCGGAGCGGCAGGGGCTCTGGGTGAGCGACGGCACGGCGGTGGGGACGATTCGGATCGCCGCGCTGGACATGACCGGCAGCACAGCCCTTGGCGCATTCCGTCGGTTTCGGGCTCTCGCGGACGGGACTCTCTTGTTCGTCGTGCGTGGATATGGAGGAGAGAGCTCGGGGCTCTGGCGGTCAGATGGGACGACTGCGGGGACCTTTCCGGTCCTGGCGGCCCAGGAGTTCGGCAGCCGGATCGTGCTCTGTGACGGAGCGGGGTACGTGATCGCCCTCCCGGCG
>JAHDVN010000151.1:6404-8397 GCA_023384635.1 Thermoanaerobaculia bacterium | reverse complement strand
CACGGTCTGGAGCAGCAGCCCGGCCTCGTGCGCGCCGTCGCCATAGGCCTCACCGAGCGCGGCGAGCATGGCCTGGTAGTGGGCGACGGACGGCTCCACGAGCGAGGCGGCGAGCTCGGTGATCTCCCGGTCGCGCGCCGCGGCGGCCTCCTCGATCTCGGCGATCTCCGTCGGGTCGAAGGCGGGCGGGGCAGGCTCGGGCTCCGGTTCGGCGGCGAGGGCCACGTCGGGCGCGGCCGAGGCGGCTGCCTCTTCGGCTTCCGGCTCGTCCTCCGGCTCCTCTTGCGGCTCCTCGGCTGGCTCTTCGTCCGGCTCGTCCTCCGGCTCCGGGGCCGGCGGCGCGGGCGGCGGCGGCGGCGGAGGCGGGGCGGGCTTCTCCTTGCTCACCGTCTCCTCACCCGGGCCGGGCTCGCTGACCTGGTGGACGAGGTAGAGCTCCCGCTTCGAGACCGGGAGCCCGAGATCGAGCACCGAGGCCATGCCCTTCTGCCGGAGCTCGCGGTCGGTCCCGGCCATGGTGTCGATCAGCACCCGCGGCACGGGCGCCTCGGGGCCGAAGTTCACGGTCACGAGCGGGCGGAGTAGGTTGTCGCGCAGGTGGGCGGCGAGGTCGCGGGCGTCGAGCTCCACCTTCTCGAGCCGCACCTCGTTCGAGACCTGGGACTTCGCGAAGCTGCCCGGGCCCTTGGCCGCGCCGCTCGTGTCGACCTCGCCGAGGAAGGCGAGCGCCTGGGAGCGGGTGAGCAGGCCAATGAACTGCTCGTAGCTGGCCGAGCCGGAGCGGGTGGCCTCGAGCAGCTCGACCGCCATGCCCTCGGGGATCACGATGCCGTACTCCGACTGCATCGCCTCGATCGCCCCGAGGAGCTGGTTCTGGTCGGCCGCGTTCATCTTCTCGGCTTCCTGCCCGCCGGTGCGGTGGCGGTACTTGCCGATGGCCGTCGGCTGCGCCCACTTGTCGAGGAAGACGGCGAAGAACTTGAGGCCGTTCTTCTTCAGCCACCACGCCCAGTAGACCTCGTCGAGCAGCGCCGCGCCCCAGGCGTTGTCCTTCGTCCCGTGGCGCATGACGAGGAACTTCCCCAGCGGGGCGGGCACCGGCTCGGCGCTCTTCGGCCGGCGGACGTGGAGCACGCCGTCGCGGAAGAGGAACCGCCACATCGGCCGGTCGATCAGGTTCACGGGCACCCAGGCGCCGGCGAGCGGGCCGCGGGAGAGGCGCTCCCAGAAGAGCTCCTCGAAGGCGATGCCCTTGGCGATGGCGTCGAGCTGGTGGCTGAGGTTGACCGCGAAGGAGGGCACCAGGGTGAGCGCCTGGTGGCAGAAGTCGGCCGTGTCCTTGGCCTCCCGGCTGGCGTCCGCCGGGACGATCAACCTCGGGAGGGCGAGCACCGCGTCCTTTCGCTTCTGGTGGAAGCCGGCGAGGTCGAGGTCGGAGCCGAGCATCCGGTCGTAGATCTCGCCCAGACGGTCGTGCGCTTCTGACTTCTCGCGCACGATCTTCGACGGGTGCTCGTCCTCCCGGAGGTAGCTGGTCGACTTGAAGACGGTCTCGGCGAGCTCCTCGCTGGCGAGCTCACGGGCGAAGCTCCGGTCGATGCGCGGCACGGGGAGGACGGTCAGGGGCGACGGCGCGGGCATGGGCTACCTCCTCGACTGCATCAGGGCATCGGCGCGGTCGGCGCTGCGGCGCGCGCGCGCGGACGAGATCTCGGAGCGCACGGCGACGAACCGGTCGCGCACGTCGGGCCGGCGGTGGAGCGTCTCGTAGACGGTGGTGCGATGGACCCCGGCAAGGTCGGCCGAGACGGAGATCCGCCGCGTGCGGCGGAACGCCTCCTCGAACGCGGGCCACCAGAGGTCGATCGCCATGGCTACTTCCGCCTCACCAACTCGCGCTCGATGCGGTCGAGCTGGCGCTGGATCGCGTTGAACTGCTCGACTCGCTCGGCTGTGGACACGGCGATGACTTCGCGCAGAGCCGCGGCTTCGG
>JAHDVN010000151.1:2134-6394 GCA_023384635.1 Thermoanaerobaculia bacterium | reverse complement strand
AACCGCTCGAGAGCCTGCTTGTCGTGCTCGACCGCGTAGGACTTGATCCGCTGGTCGACCAGGGGCAGAACGACGATCTGGTCGCGCGTCGCCATGCTGAACCAGATCGCCCCAAAGATGGTGGTCAGCAGCGCGAGCACGGCCGAGAGCGCCTGGACACGCGAGACAGTGGCCGAGTACCAGGGCTTGCCGTCCGGGTCCGCGAACCGCTGGAAAGGCGCTCGCGGAGTGTAGCCGTGTTGCCGGTCCTGCTCGGCGAGAATCTCCGCGATTACCGTGCGCAGGTCGTCTCGGTCGGTCATGAGGTCACCATCTCCAGCGCAGTGAGAGCGCCGCGGCTTGCCCGTCGCGGCCGTGGTCAAACCAGACCTGCTCGATGCTGGTGGCGAGGATCATCCGCTCCAGCTCGTACTCGCCCACGACGCGCAGCGCCTGGGTGTCGTGCACCGAGTTGTCCGGGGCGTCGTAGAGCAGGAAGAACCTCGTGGACTCCGCAGCGCGCCAGCTCATGCCGATGGTCGGGTTCCAGACCTTGGCCGTGCCTGCGTCGCTGCGCTGTACTGCCCCGCGCAGCCCTGACCAGAGGCCCCATGCACCCCACTCCCTGCCGCCGAGCACGCGGAGCTCGGCGCCACCCTGCTCGGCGCTGCCCTGCTTCCTGGCGCTCGACAGCGCCGCCTCCACCCGCAGCCCGGGCCGCTCTGCCACCGCTTCGAGTCCTGCTGACACCCCGTCATACCCCAGGCTCTCCGCAGATCGGAACCGCGGTCCGGCCGAGACGGTCGAGCCGCAGCCGGTGAAGAGCAGGAGCAGGCCGAGCAGCCCGGCCGCGAGCAGAACCAGCCCCATCCAGAGAGGGCCCTGCGGCTCCTTGGTGGCGGGGTGCAGGTAGCGCATCGGCTCACTCCTCGACGGCTGGCGTCTCGATCCCGTCCAGCAGGACCTGGAGCTCCTGGTTCTTCGTGGCCCGGTGCCCCTCGCCCAGATCCGAGCGGACGAGCCCCTGGACGTACAGGCGCAGCGCACGCGAGGCCGCGGCCCGGCGCGTCTCGGGATTGGTCACCGGCTGCCCGAGCTGCTCCTCTGTGCAGTGCCCGGCCGTGACCATCTCGGCGGTGCAGGTGACGTTGGCGGTCCAGCCGACCGAGCGGGCCAGCGCAGCGGCTACGTTCGCGCGTGCGTTGGCATCGGCGAGCCGGAGGTAGATCACCTCCTGGTCGGTGGTGACGCAGGGCCCCTGGTTGACCAGGGTGGTGTTGCACGCCTTGATCCCGGCGAAGGACGGAGCCGCCAGGAGCGCGGCGAGCGAGAGCAGAATCAGGATGCGCTTCATGGTCAGTCTCCTTGTCACTCAGCCCAGCAGGTTCCGGCGCCCGAGAACGACACCCAGGCCGAGCCGGTGTACCCGCAGAACAGGTTGTTCACCGAGTCGTACACGATGTCGCCAGCCGCCGGAGAGCCCGGCGCTGCGGCGATGCCAGTGAGGCTCAGGATGTTGGCGATGGTGGTCCGCTCCACGCCCACCGTGACCCGCGTGGCGAGCGTCTGGAGCGTGGTGCCACTCGCACCCGGATCGCTCGTCTGGATCACGACCGAGCCCCCCGCCGCGTTGCCCGTTCCCTTGCCGCCTGCGAGAGTGAGCGATGCGCCTGCGATGTCCGTGCCGGAGCCGCCGGTGGCGTTGATCTCGGCAACGTAGCCGGCGGGTGACGCATTGGTCACTTGACCAAGATACAACTTGGTTGAGTTCCCAAACAGGAACTGATTTGCAGCCGTAGTGACGCCAGCAGAAACGGCCACGGAGTTACCATGCCCCGAAGACGCATTCAAACCGATAGCGATACTTTGATTTCCAGCACTTGACGCAAGCGGCCCAATAGCCACGCTGTTTCCACCAGTAGCCGACGAACTTACCCCATAGGCCGCAGCGTTCTGCCCTGCCGCTGTTGCCGCGCTGCCAACCGCTGTTGACTGAGACACACTGCCACTACCAGCGGAGGCGCTTCTGCCGATTGCTACCGACCCCTGATTGTCGGCATTGCTATTCGCAACCGCTCCAGGCCCGATCTGCACATGGTCATCCGCGTACGTCCCCTGCCCCGGCGCCTGCACCGTGCCGGTGCCTGCGGCGTCGAGGATGATGCTCAGGTTGTCGCCGCCCGTGCCGTTCGTGACTGGTGCCAGCGTGAACCCGGCCCCCGCCGTTGCCGTGATGGCTAGGTACTCGCTATCCGTTGCGCCCGAGCCGAGCCCGAAGAGCTTGACGCTGTTGCCGGTAGGGATCACGACCGCGCCCGTCGTGTCAGGGTCGAGGATGAGATCCCCGCCCGCCCCCGTCGCAATCGTCAGCGCGCCCGGCGCGGTGATGTCGCCGGTCGTGTCGGCTACGACTAGCGGGCTGCACTGCAGCGCCGTGTTCGACGCGCCGTTCCACCGGGCGAGCTGGTTGTCCACGCAGGCGCTTGCCGGGCCGAGGACGAGGGTGAGGGCGTCCTGCAGGCTGGAGCGCAGAGCGGACCAGGTCACCTTCTCGTCGCGCGTCTCGCCGTCCTGGCGGACGAGGAAGAGGTCGTCGTCGCCGAGCGGCGTGGTCGCCGCGTCGAGCTCGGGGAGGCGGACCTGCGCGAGCACGGGCGCGGTTGCCAGCGGCACCAGGGCGGCGAGGAGGATCAGGGTGAGGGTGCGGCGCATGTCAGTCCTCCACCACGTAGGGGTCGGTCGCGGTGTCGTCCGGCGCGTAGTAGTCCGTGCCGGACTCGTCGTCCACCAGGAGCGCGTCCGGAGGGAGGCCGCCCGGGGTGGACCAGGCCTCCTGCCAGAGGAGCAGGGTCGTCTCGTCCACGCCGATCATCGCGGTCTGGCCGAGAAGAGGATCGTTCGCGCCGCGGCCTCGGCGCCCGCGGAGACGAGCTTCAGGTAGCGGAAGGGGGCGAGCTTCGCGGCCACGGCGCCGGAGAGCGCGACCCATCGGTCGTCGGTGGCGGTGATCGAGACGGCGGCGCCGGTGTCGTCCACGACGGCCTTCCAGGTCTCGCCGTCCACCGAGGCCTCGAAGGTGATCGTCGCGCCGGTGAAGCCGTCGGGGATCAGGAGCGCGGTGAATGTGCTCTGCGACAGGTCGATCGAGGAGCTCTTCGTGGCTCCCTCGGCGATGGTCACTCTCATGCGAAGGCCTCCATGGCTGGACGGCGGCCGAGGCCGCGGGGAACTTGGAAGAGCACCGGGGCGACGGCTCCGTCGCCGTGCTCTAGGTCGAAGAGGCGGAGCATCGCCACCCGCGAGGCGTCCACGATGTGGTCGGCCGTGTTCCGGAAGACGCGCGCCCCCGACGAGCCGATCTCCGCCGTGTGGTTCGGGAACTGCGCCAGGAAGGCCGGGTCGGCCGGAAACTCGATCCGGGCCCGCTGGATCCGCATCTCGAGCAGCCGCGTCGCGAGCTCCTTGGCTGAGACCTGGCGCGCGCGGCCGGTGGCCGGGTCCTCGATCGTCTCGCCGGTTTCCGGGTTGCGATCTGGCACGCGGGCGTTGAAGACGTAGCCGGTCACCCGGCCGTCGAGCGTCCACCCCTGCTCGCCCTCGCGCAGCAGATGCTCCAGCGCGGAGCCGACGCCCGTGGCGTCGAGGCCCCAGCCGTGCGAGGGGCGGAAGAGGCGGTCGAGCACGCGCACCGCGGTGCGCTGCGCCGGGTAGTCGAACCGCTTGAGCTGCAGCCGCGCCACGCACCGGGCGAGCTGGCCGCGCGTCTCCCAGAGCAGGATCTCCGTCGGGTCGTCCGAGGCGCCGCAGTCGATCCCCGCCACCAGGTGGCCCTCGACGGGTTGGAAGATCGAGGTCAGCATCCCCTCGAGCGAGAAGTTGGCGACGTCGATCTCCCGGTCCATGATCGGGAGCAGCGGCTGCGGGCCGGTGGCGGCCTCGTCGCCGGTGCGCGCGCCGATCTGGTAGGTCGGGTCGAGCCGCGAGGCGGTGACCTGCACCGTGCGCTGCGGCGCGTTGTGGATCAGGCTGGCGACGACGTACTCGGGCACCGGCCGCACCCGCGAGACGAACTGGTCCCACGGGAAGACGGTCGCCGCGGGATCACCCCAGTTGCCGAGCACGAGCTGCTGGTAGCCGGGTGAGTCCACCCCGCCGTACCGGTCGACGAGCTGGCGCCGCCGCTCGTCGGTCCAGTACGGCGGGGGCATCAGGGTCTTCGGCCAGCGGAACCGGATCGCCTGGCCGTCCTCTCGCTGGGGGAACAAGTCCCCGGGGCCGCCG
>JAHDVN010000151.1:0-2124 GCA_023384635.1 Thermoanaerobaculia bacterium | reverse complement strand
CACCTTTCGGGGGGGCCAACCGGGCTGGGCGCCCCGGGCACCGGTGGCCCGGGGCGGCCCTCGCGGGGGGCAAAAACGCCCCGGGGGCCGCGGCAGCGTGAGCGGCCCCGGGGGGGAGGGAGCTCGGCCGCGCTGACGGGCACGGCGGGCGCCTGGGAGCAGAGCCGGAAGAAGACGGACGAGCGGTCGCCGTCGGGCGTGGAGTAGACGCGCGCCTCGGCACCGGGCTTCAGGGCCCGGAAGAACTCGTCGAACACCCGGCTGTTCTTGATCTTCGCGGCCTCGTCGAGGTAGGCGGCCAGCCCGACGTGCAGGCCGCGGATCGCCTCGCCGTCGTAGCCGGCGGGGCGCATCTCGAGGCGGTTGCCGTTCCGGGCCACGAGCACGCGGTAGGGCTTCACGCGGCTGCGGTCCCAGTCGATCTGCGCGGCGAGGTGGGGCGTGGCGCGAAGCTGGTGGAGGATCTCCACGTAGATCGACTCGAGGTGACCGTCCTGGCTCGCGCAGAGGAGCTGGTCGCCGCGCTGGCGCGGCCCGCAACCGAGGAGCATCCAGGTGGCGAGGCCGATGATCTCGCGCGTCTTGCCGACCTCGGCGCCGCACTCGTGCACCGTGTGCCCACGGTAGCGCATGGACTGCTTCTGGTAGGGGAAGAGCTGCCAGGGCAGCCCGGCGCGCGGTCCGTCCCGCTCGACGAAGAAGGTCTCGCAGAAGAAGACCGGATCGGCCAGGATCACGAGGAGCTGCACGTCCGAGAGGGTGACGAGCTGCTCGCCGAGCTTCAGGTCGCCCCGCTCGAGGGCACGCCAGGAGAGCCCCCGGGCGGCGAGCCAGGCGTCGATCGCCGGCTCGATGTCCGGGTGCAGGAGCTGGCGCGCGACGGTCACTGGGTCGCGCCCTCCGCGGCCGCGGCGACGGCGAGCTGGCGGCGCTTCTGCAGGAAGTCGGCGATGGAGCCGATGCCCTCGTCGGCGGAGCGCTCGGCCCGCGCTCGCGGGGTGATCGCCTGGTGCTGGGCGCTGAAGCCGAGCATGTCGAGGAGCTTGAGGAGCGGCTCGGCGCGGGGGTTGGTGCGGAGGGTGGTGAGCATCTCCCCCTCGGGGCTGAAGACCGGCGCCTCGACGGCGAGCCCCTCGCCCTGCACCTTGGCGAGCTCCTGGCCGGCGAGCTGCTGCATGGCGGCGAGCACCGTCCCCGCGAGCTCGGCGAGGCCCTTGGTCTCCCCGCTCTCGATCGCCGCGACGTAGCGCTCCCGGACCTCCGGGGCGCAGACGAGCTGCACCGGGCAGGCGGCGAGCGCCGAGCCGGAGGCCTCGACCTGCCGCTTGATCGAGCAGTTCGCCTTCTCGGCCGGGTCGGTCATCGGGCAGGTGCTCCGCTTGCACGGCGGGATGGCCTGGGCGATCGCCGTGGCGGCGTTCTGCCCGTGCTTCCACGCGGCCGCCCGGCGCTGAGCGCGCGCTGCGGGCGACATGGTGTACCTGCGCTTCTTGCCACCGCGTCTCCTCTTCGGCATCGGCTACCATCGGCGTATGGCTAGGCCCACTGCACGCCGGGCGCAGCATCGCAAGGCCCGCAAGGCCTCCGGAACGAATCGAGTGGCGCAACTGGCCGTCGCTGTAGGTCCGGATGCGGTCTCGCCGAGGGCAAAACTGTCCGGAGAAGTCGGGACAGTTGGCCTACCTGAGGATGTCGAAGGCTGGCTCGGCTACCTGGGATTCGTGCAGGGTATGGCGCCGCGGACGTGTGCCTGCTACCGGGTCGCCGTGGGGCTCTTCTTTCGCGACGACGCCGTGCGGGCGGCGCTCGAGGGGCCGGACGGCGAGATCGACATGGCCCGCTTCGACCGGCGCGTGGTCGAGGGGTGGATCAAGCGCCGGACTCTCGCGGGCCTGGCGCCGTCCACCGTGGCGCTCCACCTGGTGGCGCTCCGCTCACTCGGCCGCTACCTCGCCGGGCACGGCCGGATCCCGTTCAACCCGCTGACCGAGATCCGCGGCCCACGGATCTACCGCCGCGAGGCCCGGCCGCTTACCACTGCCGAGGTTCGGCAGATGTTCTTCGGCTCGCCTGGCAAGCCGCTCACCGCGCCCCGCTCCGACCGCGAGCTCGTCGACCACGTCC
>JAHDVN010000150.1 GCA_023384635.1 Thermoanaerobaculia bacterium | reverse complement strand
GGGGCGCGAACGGACACCTTCCCGACCGGTCCCGCCGACTCGCCGCTCGCGAGCGAGGTCGGGCTCGCCGGCAGTCACGACAGCTACACGCACACCCTCGCCGCCGGCACCACCGCCCACTACCGAGCCTTCGTCAACAGCGCCGCGAACTTCTCCGGCATCTGGTCGGGGCCGGGGCTGACCACCCGGAGCGCCCCGCAGGGGACGCTCGCCGGGCCGGTGCAGTGGGCCTTCTCCACCGGCGCCACCTCGCTGGCGAGCCCGCGGCGGGGGTTCAACTTCGCCGGCGTCTACGTGGCCTCGAACGACCGCCGCCTCTACGCCATGCAGCCGGGTGCGGGCGGCGGGACCTGGCCCGCAGGCTGGACGCCGGCGCCGATGAACGCGCCGGCGACGATGCCGCCCGCGCTCCTCCAGATCGCCGCGGGCGACATCCCGTCGAGCCCGGCGACCGTGCGCGCCGCCTTCGCCGCTTCGACCGACGGCCACGTCACCGCCTTCGACGCCGACACCGGGGCCGAGCTCTGGCGCAGCGCGAAGCTGGGGGAGATGCTCGTCGCCAACCCGATGCTCATGCACACCGGCTACGGCGGCATCGCCAACCTGGTCCTCGTCGGCACCCGCGACGCGGCGGGCGCCAACGCCTTCTGCGCGCTCCAGATGGGCACCGGGGCGACCGCCTGGTGCTTCACCAACGCCTCCGCCCAGGGCGGGAACGGGCTCGGCATCGGCATCATCTCGGGCCCGGCGTTCGTCGACGCGAGCTGGAGCCACCCCTCCTACCCCGGCTGGAAGCGCGCCTTCTTCGCCTCGCGCGGCTCGGCCACCGGGAGCCCGAATACCCTCTGGGCGGTGCGCTTCAACGCCTCGCAGGCCCGGCTGCTCTGGGCCGCCAACGTGGGCGCCAACGACGGCGCTCCGACCCCCGGCGGAACCGCGGGCCAGCTGGTGGTCGGGAACAACGCCGGCGAGGTCCGCGCCGTGAACACCGACACCGGCGCCGTCGTCTGGACCCGCAGCTTCGCGCCCGGTCCGGTCAAGGAGTTCGTGAGCTACGACGCGCCGCGCCATCGCCTCCTCTTCTCCACCGAGGGGGCGGTCTGGAGCATCCCCGCCGACGGCTCGACGGGGAGCGACTGGAGCGTCCCCCTCGTCGCCCCGTCGCGGCCGCTCTGGCGCACCAACACGCCCTACGTCTACGTCGGCGCCTGCGCCACTGCCGCCTGCACCGACGGGCGCCTCGTCGAGCTCGACTCGACGACCGCCTGGACCGCGCCCAAGTCGGTGACGCTCGGCCAGGCCTCCTGGCTCGGCGGGCCGACCATCGACGTCAATGCCTCGCCCCCGGTCCTCCACGTCGGCTCGGCCTCCGGCCGGGTCTACACCGTCCAGATTCCGCTCCCCTGAGGAGGAGGCCCACCATGTCGAGCCGCACCTTCGCCACTGCTCTCCTCTTCTCCACCGCCGCAGCGCTCGCTGATCCCGGGCTGGCCCGCGGCGCCGAATGCCCGCTGCTCATGGCCCGCACCCCGTCGTCGGTGCACGCCGACACCGACCGCGGCGGGGCGAAGATCTCGGTGCGGACCACCGAGGACGTCACGCTGGAGATCCTGCTCGCCGGCCTCGGCGACGCCGAGCACCTCCTCGAGCTGCGCTTCCTGCTCCCCACCGGCGAGCTCTTCGAGCGGATCGAGGTCCCGATCGCCCGCCCGGACACGAGCCCGCGGGAGCTCGCGGCGGGGCGCGTGCTCCCCGGCCATCCCCATCCGGTGCCGCAGCACGCCGCCGAGCCGCTCGAGGTGGAGGGCAAGCCGTACGCGCGCCTCCGCGTGCCGTTCCCGATCGCGGGCACGGCGATCGTCCACAACAGCCTCTACGGCCGCTGGACGGTCGAGGCGTACCTCGACGGCGCGGAGCGGCCCTGCGGCCCGGCGCTGCCGCTCCAGATCGGGCGCTGAGGGGAGGCGCGATGGCGGCGACCTACCGGCGGGCGGCCCACGTGGCGTGGCGGCGGATCGGCGACGAGACCGTCTGCGTGAACCTGGCGACGAAGGAGATGGTGGGGCTCGACCCCGCGGGCGGGGCGGTGCTCGAGCGGTGCGCCGAGCCGCGCTCGGCGGGCGAGCTCCTCTCCCTCTTCGCCCCCGGGGCCGGCGCCGAGCCCGGGGCGCTCGCGGCCTTCTGCGCCGAGCTCGCCGACCTCGGCCTGCTGGTCCCGCTCGCCGACACCTCCGGCGACACCGCGGAGAAGCCGGGCGCCGAGGGTGCGATCCCCTGGGGCCCGCCGCGCGTCCTCTGGCACGAGCCGCTCTCGGCCGTCGTCAACCAGATCTCGCCGCCCCAGCAGCTCGGCAACCCCGAGTGCGGCTTCTGACCTGAGCAGTCGGTGACCATCCCCGCCGCGCGGCCAGGCTTCGCCCTCGAGCTCGCCGGGCATCGCTTCACGCTGCGGAGCGACGACCCCGCCTGGGCGCGGCGGATCCGGGCCCGCTACGAGGGGTTCCTCCTGTCGGACCTCCCGGCGCCGAAGGACGCCTTCGAGATCGAGGTCGCGACGGGTCGTGCGGTGCGGAGCGCGGATCTCGAGTCGGAGCTCAGGGAACCGTTCGCGGTCTCGCGCCGGGCCGACCGCCTCCAGTTGCATGGGGCGCAGTTCGCCGCCGAGGCCGATCTCGCCCTGCGGCGAGCCAGCGTCTCCGGACCGCCGTTCACCTATCCGGTGGACGCGCTCCTGCGCCAGCTCCTGGCCCACCTCCTCGACGACGGCCTCCTGATCCACGCCGCGCTGCTCCTCGACGGCGAGCGGCAGGCGTTCGTCGCGAGCGGCCCCTCCGGGTGCGGCAAGTCGACCCTCGCCGGGCTCCTCCCCGAGCAGGCGGCGGCCGACGAGCTGGTGGCCGTCCGCCTGCCGCCGGCGGGGCCGCCGATGGCTTACGGGCTGCCGTTCTGGAAGGGGCGGCCGCGGCAGGCGCCGCTCGCCGGCGTCCACCTCCTCCGCCACGCCCCGGCGTGCGCGCGGACGCGGCTCGATCCCGCGGCCGCTCTCCGCCGGGTCGCCCCCGAGGTGCTCTGGCCGGCGGGGCCCGAGGCGGCGGTGGGCGCGCGGCTCGACCTGCTCGCCGACCTGATCGCCCGCGTGCCCGTGTGGGACCTCGGCTTCCGCCCGCACCCGGAGGTCTGGGAGACGATCGCCGCGGAGGAGGTGGCGTGAGCGCCGGCGGCTCCCACCGCACGCGCCTCTACCGCGAGGCCTCCCGGCGGGGGATGCCGATCGAGGTGATGATCGAGCTCACCCAGCGCTGCAACCTGCGCTGCCGGCACTGCTACATCGACGACTTCGGCACCGCGAACCTGCTGACCACGGGGCGGGTGCGCGAGCTCCTCGCCGAGCTCGCCGGCCTCGGGACCCTGGTGCTCGGCCTCTCGGGAGGCGAGGCGCTGCTGCGGCCGGACCTGCTGGAGATCGCCGGGGCCGCCCGCGGCCACGGCTTCGAGCTCCACCTCCTGACCAACGCCACCCTGGTCGACGAGCGGATCGCGGCGGGCCTCGCCCCCCTCCACCCCCGCGTCCACGTGAGCTTCTACAGCCACGAAGAGACGACCTTCGACGCAATCGCCGGCACGCCCGGCACCTTCCGCCGCGTGGTGCGCGGCGTCCGCCTCCTGATCCGCCACGGCGTGGACGTGGTGTTGAAGATGCCCCTCCTCACGCTCAACCTCGGCCACGTCGCTGGGGTGCGGGCGTGGGCCGCAGCGGCGGGGGCCGAGTGCCGGACGGCGCCCTCGATCTTCGCCAAGCGCGACGGCGACCCGGCGCCGCTCGCCCTGCGCACCGCGCCGTCCGCGTTCCTGCCCGCGGTCGGCGGGCCGGAGACCGGATGCGACGGAGAGGACCCGGACGGGGACCGCGACGACCGCCCGCTCTGCGCCGCCGGGACGCGCTACGCGGTGATCCGGGCGAGCGGCGACGTGCTCCCCTGCAGCGTGCTGCCGCTCGTGGCCGGCAACGTGCTCGCCCGTCCCTTCGCCGAGGTCTGGCGGGAGGCGCCGCTCTTCGCCCGGCTGCGCGCCCTGCGCCGCCCGGACCTGCCGGTCTGCGGCACCTGCCCGGGCTTCGCCGGCTGCGGCCGCTGCCACGCCGAGGCGCTGCTCGAGGGGGGCGACCTCCTCGGCCCCTCCCCTCCCGCCTGCGCCCGCGCCGAGGCGCTCGGGCTGCGGTCGGGTAGCTGACCCGGCCACCGCCGCCGGCCCCCGGGGGCGGCTCCGATCCAAGCCAATGGACCCCTCCTCCGGGTTCCCGGAGATGCCGCGCTACGGGAAGTTATAGAACCCCCCATAGACGCCGCAAACATCTGAAAAAAGGACAGTTACAGGCCCGCATCGGGAGCCGGCGAGCCCCTTCCTGGCCCGTTCCTTGCTGCTCCGGCTGGCAGTTCGGCGCCACCGAGCAGCACCCCACCCGAAGGAGGAGGAGCGCATGCGAAAGAGAACCACCGTGACAATGCTGGTCCTGCTGGCGGTCTTCCTGGCCGCCAGCCCGGCCCTCTGGGCGCAGGGGGTCCAGACCGCCACCCTCATCGGCACCGTGATGGACTCGGAGGGCAACGCCCTGCCGGGGGTCACCGTCCGCGCCACCTCGGCCGCTCTGCAGGGCGAGCGCTCGACGGTCTCCGGCGTGAACGGCGACTACATCATCCGCGGCCTGCCTCCGGGCTCCTACCGGGTGGTCTTCTCACTCGAGGGGATGACCTCGGTCGAACGCGTCGTCGCGCTCGGCCTCGGCACCCCGACCCGCGCCGACGCGCTGATGCAGCTCGCGGCCACCGAGGAGACGATCCTCGTGACCGGCGAGTCGGCGTCGGCGCTCGAGACCACCACCGTCGGCGCGAACTTCACCTCCGCCACGATCGAGACGCTCCCGACCGGCCGCACTCCGGCGGCGATCGCCGCCCTCGCGGGCGGCGTGAACGACAGCAACACGCCGGTGGCCGGCCAGGTCCAGATCAACGGCGGCATGGCGTACGACAACGCCATCCTGATCAACGGCGTGAACGTCCAGGACCCGATCTTCGGACAGTCGAACAACCTCTTCATCGAGGACGCGATCGCCGAGACGCAGGTCCTCACCTCCGGCATCTCGGCCGAGTACGGGCAGTTCACCGGCGGCGTGGTCAACGTCGTGACCCGTAGCGGCGGAAACAAGTTCTCGGGATCGTTCCGCACCGACCTCTCGAAGCCCACTTGGCGCAACGAGACGCCGTTCGAGAAGGAGCGCGGACTCGAGCGGACGGGCGACCTGTCCAAGATCTACTCCGCCACCTTCGGCGGCCCCGTGGTGCGGGACCGGCTCTGGTTCTTCCTCGCCGGCCGCGACGCCGAGGTCACCACCGACACCAGCCTGGCGGTGACCGGGCAGTCGGCCGGCGTGATCGAGACCAACGAGCGCTACGAGGTCAAGCTCACCGGCACGCTCGGCGGCAACCACACCGTCCAGGGCTCCTATTCCGACAACCCGGTGGAGCGGAACCTGGAGATCCAGGTGGCGCCGATCGAGCTGGCGGCGATCGGCCGCAACTCGAAGCGCGAGAACTACGGCTGGGTGGTCGGCTACAGCGGCATCCTCACCCCCAGCCTCTTCGCCGAGGCACGCTACTCGGAGAAGGTCTTCGGCTTCCGCGGCCTCGGCGGCACCAGCACGCGGATCCAGGACTCGCCGATGCGCGGCGTGGCGCTCCTGCCCGGCACCAACGCCGGCACCTTCAACGCCCCCTACTTCGACGCCACCGACCCCGAAGACCGGAACAACGAGCAGCTCTACGGCTCGCTCTCCTGGTTCCTCTCCAGCGAGACCTGGGGCAGCCACGACCTCAAGGCCGGCGCCGAGCGCTTCACCGTCATCCGCACCGGCGGCAACAGCCAGTCGGCGAGCGGCTACGTCTTCCTCACCGACTACAAGGCGGTGGGCGGCCAGCCGGTCTACGACGCCAACGGGCGGCTCATTCCGGTCTTCACCAACTCGCCGGTCGGGGGCACGTCGTTCACGCGGCTCCAGAACTGGATCGCGACCCGCGGCGCCGAGCTCGACATCACCACCGACTCCTACTTCGTCAACGACCGCTGGAACCTCAACAAGAACTGGTCGTTCAACATCGGCCTGCGCTACGAGCAGACCCGCTCGGACGCCACGGGCGGCATCACCGGCGTCGACACCGACACGCTCACCCCGCGCCTCGGCATCTCCTTCGACCCGCGGGGCGACGGGAAGTTCAAGTTCGACGCCACTTACGCGGAGTACGGCGGCCGCTACAACCCGTCGATCATCGGCCGCAACACCCCGGTCGGCAACCCGGCCCAGATCCTCTACCAGTACGTGGGGCCGACCGGCGAGGGCGTCGACTTCGCGCCGGCGTTCGACCTCAACAACTACGTGGTCACCGGCATCAGCGTCCCGGGCAAGAACCTCTTCTTCGAGGACGGCCTCTCGGCTCCGGTCAACGAGGAGATCACCCTCTCGGCCGCGATGAGCTTCGAGCGCGGAAGCTACCTCAAGCTGACCTACATCGACCGCGAGCTCACCGAGCTCATCGACGACTTCATCCTCTACGAGTACGGCACGACGACCGTCGAGCTCGCCGGCCGCTCCATCGTCAGCGACAACACGCTCTACAAGAACACCAACGCGCCGAAGCGGACCTACCAGGGCGCCCAGCTCCAGGGGCGCTACCGGATCACCGACGCCTGGACGGTCGAGGGCGCCTGGACCCACCAGTTCGAGAACGACGGCAACTACGAGGGCGAGGGCGGCCAGACGATCGGCGCCACAGTCTTCGGTGACCGGCCGGAGCTGCAGTCGCCCCGGAACAACCCGATGGGCCGGTTCGACGACTACCAGCGCGACCGGGTGCGCCTCTGGTCCACCTACGCCCTCGACTTCGGCCGCTTCGGCAACATGAGCGCGAGCCTGCTCTACCGCTACGACTCGCCGCTCACCTTCAGCTACTCGACCACCGTGGCGCTCTCCTCGATCCAGCGGAGCCGCGACCCCGGCTACCGGCAGCCGCCGGCCAGCCAGACGCTGTTCTTCGGCGAGCGGGGCGCGGGCGAGTACAACTCGACCTCGCTGTTCGACCTCTCGCTCACCTACCGGATCCCGGTCTGGAAGTCGCTCGAGCCGTGGATCAAGTTCGACGTCTTCAACCTGTTCGACGACGACAGCCTGCGCACCTTCAACACCGTGGTGGCCGTCGACAACACCAGCCCGCTCGACGGCGACGGGCTGCGGACCGGCTACACCAAGGGCGTGAACTTCGGCAAGGCCACCGCAGCCAGCAACTACGTGGTGCCGCGCGAGTACCTCGTCGCCCTCGGAATCCGCTTCTAGCCCCTCCCGGGGCTCCCATCGGGGGGGCGGGGGGCCGGACGGCCTCCCGCCCCCCGCTTTTTTGCCGTAGGCTCCCTCCATCGGGCGCGCTCCCGGATGCCGCGCCCGCTCCCGGAGGGAACCCACGCATGGCCATCGTCCTCGACGGATCCTCGCTGACGATCGAGCAGCTCGTGCGCATTGCGCGCCAGGGCGAGCCGGTCGCGCTCGCCCCGGCCGCCCTCGACCGGATCCGCGCCTGCCGCGCCGTCCTCGAGGAGAAGATCGACGCCCACGAGATCATGTACGGCGTCAACACCGGCATCGGGGAGTTCTCCGAGGTCGTGCTCTCCGACGAGCAGGTGCGGGACTTCCAGCGCTACCTGATCTACAACCACGCCGCCGGCATCGGCGAGCCGGCGCCCGAGGAGTACGTGCGCGGCGCCATCGCCGGGCGGATCAACGTCCACGCCCACGGCAACTCCGGCTGCCGGCCCGACATCACCCTCACCCTGGTCGAACTGCTCAACCGGGGGGTGACTCCGGTGGTCTGCCAGAAGGGGTCGGTCGGGGCGTGCGGCGACCTCGCGCCGATGTCCCAGGTGGCGCTGCTGATGCTCGGTGAGGGGGAGGCCTGGTACCGGGGCGAGCGGCTGCCGGGGGCCGTGGCGATGGAGCGGGCCGGGATCCCCGTCCCCGGCCTCCAGGCGCGCGACGGGCTGGCGACGATCAACGGCTCGAACCTGCTCACCGCGATGAGCGCCATCCACCTCTACGACATCGACCGCTGGCTGCGCCAGGCGGAGATCGCCTGCGCCATGTCGCTCGAGGCGCTGTTCGCCAACTTCAAGCCCTACGACGTGCGCCTGCACCGCCTGCGCGGCTTCCCCGGCGCGGTCCGCTCCTCGCAGGCGATCATGAGGTGCGTGGCCGGGAGCGACCTGCTCACCGGCAAGCTGAAGACGAAGGTGCAGGACGCCTACTCGATGCGCTCGACGCCGCAGGTGATCGGCGCCGCCCACGACGCGGTGGCCTTCGCCCGCGCCCAGGTCGAGACCGAGCTGA
>JAHDVN010000622.1 GCA_023384635.1 Thermoanaerobaculia bacterium | reverse complement strand
CTCATTGAAGCAACCCTTACCGAACGGGTAGAAGAATAAATCATGCTAGTCTTCCGCAGCATTTTGCTGCGGCCTCATTGAAGCCGGGCCGCAATGATCACGCCGCGCTTCCGGGACCGGGTCTTCCGCAGCATTTTGCTGCGGCCTCATTGAAGCAGGATCTTGCCTTCGTAAAAATCCTCGCTCTCCTTGTCTTCCGCAGCATTTTGCTGCGGCCTCATTGAAGCGATGGTAAGCCCACGGGGTTCCCCCCCTTTAGACGCAAGTCTTCCGCAGCATTTTGCTGCGGCCTCATTGAAGCCCGAATGGTCCAACCGCCTCTTGCAATCGCCGAAAGTCGTCTTCCGCAGCATTTTGCTGCGGCCTCATTGAAGCGGGTCCGGAATCTCCTCAACAGCTTGGGCATGGATCCGGGTCTTCCGCAGCATTTTGCTGCGGCCTCATTGAAGCACCACAGACGACGCGGTATGTTCTGGGTTACCGTCATGTCTTCCGCAGCATTTTGCTGCGGCCTCATTGAAGCACCCCACTAAAGATGATTCGGTCGAAACCGTTTGCATGTCTTCCGCAGCATTTTGCTGCGGCCTCATTGAAGCGGTGAGGAAGAGGAGTTCCTGAATCTGCAAGAAGAGCAGGTCTTCCGCAGCATTTTGCTGCGGCCTCATTGAAGCTCGAAGCGGAGTTGCTGGAAAAGCTGCCGCTCGGTCTTCCGCAGCATTTTGCTGCGGCCTCATTGAAGCCGAAATTGTTCCCGTTCTCGAGCACCTGCGACCAGGTCTTCCGCAGCATTTTGCTGCGGCCTCATTGAAGCATTAGCCTACCCATGGGGCAAGGTCAAACAGGTATGGGTCTTCCGCAGCATTTTGCTGCGGCCTCATTGAAGCGTTTCGCAGTATTAATTCTAACCCTGCCCTGGTTAGTCTTCCGCAGCATTTTGCTGCGGCCTCATTGAAGCTTTGAAGTAAATATCAAAGACCTGTTAGAGTCTCAGTCTTCCGCAGCATTTTGCTGCGGCCTCATTGAAGCTGGTTTTCAACCTCAACCCCCCTATCTACTCGGCGCGTCTTCCGCAGCATTTTGCTGCGGCCTCATTGAAGCGTGATTTTCGGCATAGCGTACCCCTGCATTGTCTTGTCTTCCGCAGCATTTTGCTGCGGCCTCATTGAAGCCCGAAATTCACCTTCTACCCGACGCCGAGTGATGTCGGCTGTTTCCCGCGCAT
>JAHDVN010000621.1 GCA_023384635.1 Thermoanaerobaculia bacterium | reverse complement strand
CTAGTGGTTCGTCACGATTGAGTTGTCGGGTAAAGGCTTTTCAGTTTGGTGCGTGCGTCTTGGGTGGTGAAGTGCCAGTCAACTTTCCGGCTCGCGGCGTTGCGCCCATGTTGCCACGCCCGCGTCTCGCTTGCCAGCGTCGCCAAGTCGGGGATGCGCCGGTTCAGGCATTGCGTTGAGAGGGCTTTGAGTTCAATCTCGGCGATGTTCAACCAGCTTCCGTGTTTGGGCGTATGCCGCAGATCCAGTCTCTTCGCCAGCCTGTTGGCCGTCTTCGGATCGAAGGCCTCGTAGAGTGAGGCCTTGGTGTGAGTGTTCAGATTGTCGCACACCAGCGTGACCTTGGCCGCGCAGGGGAAGATTTCTTCCAGCAGCCAGCGCACCTGCTCGGCCCAGTCCTTCCTGGTGCGGCGCTCCCGCACGTTCACCCAGCGCAGGCCGGTCAACGGCTCGGTGAACATGAAGATCTCGGCAATGCCCTTGCGCTCGTACTCATAGTCAAAGCGACGCGGCTTGCCCGGCTCCATCGGCAAGGGGCTGCGGGTTTCCGCCACAAGCTGCTTGGGCGACTCATCCATGCACACCAGCGGACACGACGGGTCGTAGGGCGCGTGGTACAGATCAAGCACCTCCTCCATCTGCGCCACGAAAGCCGCATTCTCTTTGGGCGGGATGCACCAGTACTCGCTTTGGTGCGGCCTCAACTCGTTTTTTGAAGATAGCGCCGCACGGTTTCGCCACAGATGGAGTCCACAATGTTCAGGCGCACAAGCTCGTCGGCAAGAAGTTCCAACGTCCAGTTCGCGCGGCCATCGGGCGCTTTGGAACAGGCCAAGGCGGTCAACCGTGCTTGGCCGCGGCCGTCGAGCTTCGGCTGGCGGGACGGACGCTCCTGCTTCTTGCGATTGAGCGCGCGTTCGAGGCCGTCGAGAACGAAGTGGCGGCGGATGCGCTCGATGGTCTTGACGTGGATCCGGCAGGCGGTGGCGATGTGGGCGTCGATCAGACTCGGCCCGTCAGCGTCGGCCAGAAGCAGGACCTGGGCATGCAGGCGCTTCTTGGCGGCCGCTTTGCCTGTCTTGACGAGGGCGGTAAGCTGATCCCGTTCTTCAGCGGTGAGGCGGACGATGTAGCGCTTGGCCATGGGAAGGCTCCTCAAGGTGGATACCCACCCATCGGCAAGCCAACGCCACCGACTGAATCAAAAATGTTGAACCACTAG
>JAHDVN010000620.1 GCA_023384635.1 Thermoanaerobaculia bacterium | reverse complement strand
ACGCACATCTTGCCGATGGTGTTAGCCGTGTTGAACTCCCCGGCCTCCGCCTCGTCCTTCAACCCAAGCGCACTCAGCAGCCCACGAAGCATGTTGAGGCTGGACCCCACAAGGGCGATATGCCGGAACAGCACCCTCCCCTTGTGGTCGCCCTCGGCGACCTCGAACCGGAACACCGCCTTAGGGTTCCCGGCCGCGCTCGTGCCACTCTCCGCATGAACCACCCGGCACACGTAGTCGCCCTCGGGGAGCGGCCCGAACTCTGTGCGGTCCTTGAGACCGGAGAAATCGACCTTGATGATCTCCCCGGCGCCGACCGCCTCGTTGATTGCGTCGTCAAGCGTGCTCATTACTTGTTGCCTCCGTATTCCTTCTGAACCAGCGTCCAGAGCTTATCGAATGTGGGTTCCACCACGTATGGTACGAGAGTCCGAAACCTTGACTTAGTAGCCCGGGCGTTGGACTCCTTCGTAAGCAGCACTCTACCACCTGCGCTGGGCTTCTCGCCACTGGCGTCGGCCGCTTCGGTGCCGTCCACGTCGTCAAGGATAATCAGTTCCCCGATCAGGCTAGCCCAGTCGCACACCACCCGCTCCATCCCTGGCGAAACGTTCGGGGCGGTCCGCCCCCCGAAATCGCGCAGCGACGACGTGATGATGATGTGCTTGCCAAGCTGGCGGAGCGCCACCAGGAACCGGTGCATCTGCCGCTGGCTGGCGTAGTAGTCCGCCTGCTCCGGGATGAAGCGCATTCGCAGACCGACCCTGCGACCAGACGCCTGCTTGGACTCTACAGTGTCGTCGGTCAACTCGTCCATTAGCGCGTAGACCAGCGAGTCCAGAGTGTCGATGACGATGGTGTCATAATCGTCACTGTGTTCCTTGACCCACCAGTAGAGCGCCTCTAGATCTTCGTACCCTTCGGGCTCGAACGTGGTTGCGGTGCCGCCCTGTAGCGTCACAGAGATTAGCCCGCCGTTAGTGTCGATCACCAGCGGGCGTGGCGCAGTCAGCGCCAAGGTCGTCTTACCCCGGCCGTACTCCCCGTAGATGACCGCACGCAATCGTTCGCGCGTGAGTGTCAGCGGGGCGGGTGGGTGGTCCAGCTTCTTCATGCTCCCTCCTTAGTTAGAAACTGCGACGCGGAGAGTATAGTACCGCTTCGCTTCATGCGGGACAACAGCCTAGCACGGTGGGACGCAATCATACCACCCCGGATGCCATA
>JAHDVN010000619.1:864-1224 GCA_023384635.1 Thermoanaerobaculia bacterium | reverse complement strand
TCCCGCTGACCGCGACAAACCACAAGGCCAGAAAACCTGCCGGGGAAAGAATCTTCAAAATCATCCCCCCTTTTCCCGCCGCGAGCGGATTAAGAAAAAAAATCGAAAGCGGGATGATCTGCGGTTTCCAAACGGCAATGACGCTAATGGCGGCCAGGACCCCGACCAATAAATAAACGGGGCCTTTAAATATAAAAACGCCCAAAAGCGCGGAAAAAATAATTGCCAGGTAGTCGTATCCGCGCAGCGCGATAACGTTCTTTTGTTTTATGGTCGCCGCCGTCATAAATCTATTTCCAACCGGACAGATCCCGTCCAAGCAGATTTGCCAACTCTTCGTTCGCGGGGCGAAAATACTCC
>JAHDVN010000619.1:0-854 GCA_023384635.1 Thermoanaerobaculia bacterium | reverse complement strand
TTTCCGCGGCCATTGGTGGAGGAACAAGTTCGCTTGTATTCGCCCGTTTCACGTATTCCCGCATATCGCGCCTTAAATGGGAGGGCAGGATTTGCTTTACCATGCCTTTGACCTTATTCCGAGGGTTTAGAAAGAACGCGAACCATTGGGCGAACTTCTCGGAACGCGCCAGGGTTGACGGATTGTGCTTATTGGATATATCCGGCGCAAAATCCTGGCTCACGCCGGCCATCTCAAAAACCTGCCGAAATATCCTGCCGGGGTCCGTCTTCAGATCCTCGATCAAGTAGACGCGTGTTTTCTCTGCGCCGAAATATTTCTGGATGCGCTCCAAATGGAACGCGTATTTCCCGTTTTCCAAATATGCATTATTGCGCCATTTTAGCCACCCGTCTTCCCGGATGCGGCGCGGCTCGGCGCGAATGGCTTCTTCAAAAGTGGGAATGTCTTCCCATCCGCGGCTGCGCGCAAACCAGTAAGCCGAATAAGCCCTGTCAATTGGATTTCTCAGCAAGGCAATCAGGGAAGCGTTTGAGTTATGGTCGTATAACCGCTCAATGGCCGTCTCGGAATACATGAGCATGGCATGTTTGGCTAGCAAAATCTGGCCGGGCGCCGCGTGCGGAAAATACTCGCGGAAAGAATACTCATATCCTTTCGGGTATTGAAAATCGCTAAAGAAAAAGACGAATTCCAGCTGCCGGTGAATGCAGATATCAGGATGCTGTCCCAGATATTGGAGCAAAGAGGATGTGCCCGCCTTTTGCGCCCCGGCGATCATGATTTTAATCGGTTCCATTATTATTTCCTCTCTTCCCACGAAAGTGATCGGCCCAACAATTCCTCGAGTTCCC
>JAHDVN010000149.1 GCA_023384635.1 Thermoanaerobaculia bacterium | reverse complement strand
GGGATACGCCGACGGCTACTCCTGGCGCCTCGGCCTCGGCGCGGAGGCGCTCGTCGCCGGCCGGCGGGTGCCGCTCGCCGGCGCCGTCTCGATGGACATGCTGCTTCTCGACGTGACCGACGTCGCGGCGGCGGAGGGGGACGTGGCGGTGCTCCTCGGGCGGCAGGGGGAGGAGGAGATCACGCTCCACGAGCTCGCCGACCGGGCGGGCACGGTGCCCTACGAGCTGCTCTGCCTGCTCGGCCAGCGCCTGCCGCGGCGCTACCGCGCGGGCGGCAGCTGGGTGGCGCTCCGTTCCCGGCTGATGGGAGGCCCCCGATGAGGTTGATGAGGAGTTGGGTGCGCGCTCGCGTGGAGCCGTTCTTCCTCGAGGTGGGGCGCTTCTTCGTGCTGCTCTGGCGCGTCGTCGCCTGGACGCCGCGGCCGCCGTACGACTTCCGGCAGCTGACGAACCAGATGGTGCGCATCGGGGTCGACTCGATTCCGGTGGTGCTGCTCACGGCGCTGTTCACCGGCGGGGTGATGGCGCTCCAGACCTTCGCCACCCTCAAGCGCTTCAACGCCGAGGGGTACGTCGGCTCGCTGGTGGCGATCTCGATGGTGCGCGAGCTCGCCCCCGTGCTCTCGGCGCTGATCCTGGCCGGCCGCTGCGGCTCGGCGATGGGGGCCGAGCTCGGCACCATGCGGGTGACCGAGCAGATCGATGCCCTCGAGGTGCTCGCCACCGACCCGGTCCACTACCTCATGGTGCCGCGCGTCTGGGCCTCCACCCTCATGCTGCCGGCGCTCGTGGTCCTCTCCAACGGCGTCGGGATCGCCGGCGGCTACGCCGTCTCCGTGGGGCTGTTCGGCGCCAACCCGGTCACCTACATGGCCAACACCTTCCAGTTCATGGACTGGGACGACGTTACCTCGGGCCTGATCAAGTCGGCGGTCTTCGGCCTGCTGATCGCGGTGGTGGGGTGCCAGAAGGGCTTCTTCACCACCGGCGGGGCGGAGGGGGTCGGCCGCTCGACGACCCGCGCCGTGGTGCTGGCGTCGATCACCATCCTCGTCTCCGACTTCTTCCTCACCAAGCTTCTCTACTGAGATGGCCGAGATGGCAGCAGCGCGACCGGTCCAGATCCGCCTGCGCGGGGTCGTCAAGAGCTTCGGGGAGAAGCGTGTCCTCGCCGGGCTCGACCTCGACGTCCACGAGGGCGAGTCGCTGGTGGTGATCGGCGGCTCGGGGACGGGCAAGAGCGTGCTGCTCAAGCACATGATCGGCCTGTTGGCGCCGGACGCCGGCACCGTCGAGGTCGACGGGGTGCAGCTCTCCGAGCTCGACTACCGCGCGATCACCACCTTCCGGCGCCGCTTCGGCATGGCGTTCCAGGAGGGCGCCCTCTTCGATTCCATGACGGTTTGGGAGAACGTGGCCTTCCCGCTGCGGCGGGCCGGCTGGCCGCGGGACCGGATCGCGGCGCGCGTGGCCGAGTGCCTCGAGCTCGTGCACCTCGACGGGGCGGAGCGCAAGCTTCCGGCCCAGCTCTCGGGCGGCATGCGGCGGCGGGTGGGCTTCGCGCGCGCCATCGCGCTCGAGCCGCGCATCCTCCTCTTCGACGAGCCGACGACCGGGCTCGACCCGGTGATCAAGGCGGTGATCGACGGCGTGATCATCGACCTCCGGCGCTCGCTCGGCTCGACCACGGTCACGATCTCGCACGACATGAAGAGCACCTTCCGCATCGCCGACCGGGTCGGCATGCTGCACGAGGGGAAGATCATCGCCATCGGGACGCCGGACGAGATCCGCTCCTGTCCCGACGGGCGGGTCCAGCAGTTCATCGAGGGGCGGGCCGAGGGCCCGCTGTCGGACTGACGCGAGCGGGGAGTCGAGAGCATGAGTCAGGCGCTGAAAGTCGGGATCTTCATGACCATCTGCCTGCTGGTCCTGGGCTGGCTCGTGCTCCGGATCGAGGACCTGAACCTCTGGGGGGGCGCCGGCCAGCGCGTGGACGCGGTCTTCGACTCGGTGGCCGGCCTCGACGACAAGGCCGCGGTGCGGGTGGCGGGGGTGCGGGTCGGGCGCGTGGACGGGATCCGGCTCGAGGGCCGGCGGGCGCGCGTGACGCTCCTGCTCGAGACGCCGATGGATCTGGTGGAGGGGACGCGGGCCCTGGTCTCGAACATGGGCCTGCGGGGAGACAAGTACGTCGAGCTGATCCCCGGCCCCGACGGCGCGCGGCTCCTCGCCGAGGGCGAGGCGCTGGCGGGCGAGACCCCGATCTCCTTCGACCAGGCGATGGCGAAGCTGGAGTCGATCGGCGACTCGGTCAAGGGGGTGACCGACGCCCTCGCCGGGACCGGAGGCGAGACGACGGGGGGGATCGGCGGCCTGGTGGAGTCGCTGCGGGAGACCGCCGACGAGATTCGCGCCCTCGTCCTCGCCAACCGGGCGAGCGTCGACGGCACGGTGCGCAACTTCGAGCGTTTCAGCGCCACCCTCGCCGACGAGCTCCCCCGGTTGACGGCGCAGATCGAGCGCGCCCTCGGGCAGGTCGAGGGCCTGGTCGCAGAGAACCGCGGCGACCTGCGCGAGAGCATGGCGAACATCCGCACCCTCACCGAGCGGGTGCAGACGTCGGTGGACAACCTCAACGAGATCTCCGGCAAGATCGCCCGCGGCGAGGGGACGATCGGCAAGCTCGTCAACAGCGACGAGGCGCACGGCGAGCTGGTGACCGCGCTGCAGAGCGTCGAGAAGGGGGTCGACACCCTCACCGACACGCTGGGCCGCGTGCAGAAGCTCGAGCTCGAGCTCGGGCTGGAGGGGATCGCCTACGCCGACGTCGACGACGGCCGCGCCGCCTTCCGCCTCGACCTGCTGCCGCAGGGTCAGGACAGCTCCCGGTTCTATCGCGTCGAGCTGGTGAGCGACCCGCGGGGCCGGGTGATCGAGAAGGAGGAGATCGTCACCGTCCAGCTTCCGGACGGAAGCCTGGAGACCACGACCACCAACAAGGTCACCGTCGACCAGAGCAAGAATCTCTTCTCGGCCCTCCTCGGCTTCCCGTTCGCGGACCGCCGGGGCCGCCTCTGGGCCGGGCTCATCGAGTCGCGCGCCGGGGCGCAGGTCGACTACGGGCTCCTCGACCGCCGGCTCTGGCTCTCGCTCGAGGCGTTCGACTTCGGCCGCGAGCTCGACCGCGACCCGCACCTGCGCGCCAGCCTGCGCTGGGATCTGTCGCCGAACGTGTACATCCGCGGGGGGTACGACGACTTCCTGGTCGACGAGTACGAGTCGCTCTTCGTCGGCGCCGGCGTGCGCTGGACCGACAGCGATCTGAAGTACCTGCTCGGCTCCGTGCCGAGGTTCTGATGACGCGCGGTGCCGCCTACCTCTGCCAGGCCTGCGGCCACCCCTCGACCAAGTGGCTCGGCCGCTGCCCGGAGTGCGGCGCCTGGGGCTCGGTCACCGAGGAGGCGGCGCCGCTCCCGCGCCGCGGGAAGGGGGGGCGGGCGCTGCCGCGCGCCAAGGTGCAGCCGCTCGCCGCGGTGGAGCAGGAGTCGGTGGTGCGCTTCCCGAGCGGCCTGCCTCTGCTCGACCGGGTGCTCGGCGGGGGAGTGGTCGCGGGCGGAGTGGTGCTGCTCGCCGGCGAGCCGGGGATCGGCAAGTCGACGCTCCTGCTGCAGGTCGCCGACGCGCTCGCGCGCGAGGGCCTGACGACGCTCTACGCCAGCGCCGAGGAGTCGCCGCGGCAGCTGCGGCTGCGCGCCGAGCGGCTCGGCTGCGCCGACGGCGGCGTGCTGGTGGCCGGCGAGACCGGCCTGGAGGCGGTGCTCGGCGCCGTCGAGGAGCTCGCGCCGCGGGTGCTGCTGATCGACTCGATCCAGGCCCTGCGCAGCGCGGAGCTCGAGAGCCCCCCCGGAACGGTGAGTCAGGTCCGCCACTGCGCCAACCAGCTGACCGAACTGGCGAAGCGGTCGGGGATGGCGCTCTTCCTGGTCGGCCACGTCACCAAGGAGGGGGCGATCGCGGGGCCGAAGTCGCTCGAGCACCTGGTCGACACCGTGCTCTCGTTCGAGGGGGAGCACGGCGGCGAGTACCGGCTGCTGCGGGCGACGAAGAACCGCTTCGGCCCGACCGGCGAGGTGGCCCTCTTCGAGATGCACGACAGCGGGCTCGCCGCCCTCGCCGACCCCTCGCGCGTGCTGCTGGCGCGGCGGCGCAGCGGCTCGCCCGGCTCGGCGGTCGCCGCCTGCCTGCAGGGGTCGCGGCCGCTCCTCGTCGAGGTCCAGGCGCTGGTGACCCCGACCAGCTTCCCCGCGCCGCGGCGGATGGCGGTCGGCCTCGAGACCGGCCGCGTGGTGCTGCTGGTGGCGGTGCTCGAGAAGTTCGCGGACCTCGCGCTCGCCGACCGCGACGTCTTCCTGAACGTGGTGGGGGGCCTCTCGCTGCGCGAGCCGGCGACCGATCTCGCGGTGGCTGCGGCGCTGGCCTCCGCGGTCGGCGGTCGGGCGCTGCCCGCCGACGCCGTCTTCTTCGGCGAGATCGGCCTGCTCGGCGAGGTGCGACCCGTCTCGCAGGCCGAGGTGCGCCTGCGCGAGGCAGCGGCGCTCGACTTCCGCCGCGCCTTCCTGCCGCGCGGCGCCGACGCGCCCCGCCCCCCCCGCGGCCTGCGCCCGGAGCCCGTCGACGACGTCGCTGAGCTCCTCACTCGCGCCTTCGCCTAGCCAGGAAGAGAGGGACAGGCACACATTTCCAGGGCCCAGTCGCCCGGTCCCAGGCGGCAGCGGAAATGTGTGCCTGTCCCTCTTTTCTTGATGGCCGCAGAGCGGCCTTCGTGTCCCCGTCCCGCCTCTGAACCATTCGCCCTGTGGCAACTCTGGCAACTCCCCTGGCACCCTCGCGACGGCTCATGCCGCCGAGTCACGCCGCAGAGCCTCGAGGGGGTCCTGAGCCGGGAAGTCCCGGGAAGGCCCCTGGCCCCGGCTCTCGATCCAGTTTCTCAGCGGCCCGCTAGAGCTCTAGGAGAGGCCGAGATCGCTTAGAAGGTCCATGAGATGCCGAAGGACGGCAACAGACCGAACCACTTCTCCGGACTCGGTCGATAGACGGCTTGCCCCTGATCATCGATCAGGAAATTGCCGCCATCGAGCTCGACACCGGCGTCATTCCTTCGGTTGTAGAGATTCTGTACGTCGATGAAGAACTCCCACACAGCGCGTCCGCGCGTGAATCGGCGGGATGCGCGCACGTCCAGCCGGTGGTAGTCGTCGAGGCGATCCGACCTCAGCTCGCCGATCACCGGTACGGCGATGGTCTCGCCGTCCGATCCGATGTCGAGCCTGGCTGAAACCGGTGTCGTCGGCCAGCCCGTGTGATAGATCCAGACGGCGTTGAAACTCCAGCGCGGACTCGGTCGCCACGAGGCCGCGAGGTTCACGGCGTGGGTCTGATCCGTGGCGCGAAGCACTTCGCGGCCGTCGAGGGTGTCCGTCGCTTCAGACCAGGCGTAGTTGATCCACCAATCGAAGGTGCCGCCACCTCGGCGGGTCAGGAAAAGTTCGACGCCGCGCGCCTCAGCCGATTCAGGTGCGATGCGGGTCCGGTCGTTGGCGGTCTCGGGGTTGAGCACGAAGGTCTGGAAGACGTTCTCGAACCTGGGCCTGGGGTCCTCGATCAGGCGCTGGTAGCCTTCGAGGCGAACCTCCCAGGTCGCCGCTCGGGCCCCGAACGTGCGTTCCAGGCCGAGAATGCGGTGCTCGGCGCGCTCGGCGCCGAGGAAGGTCGTTTCTCCGTCCTCGACCTGCAGCTCATTCGGTCGCTGGCTCTGGTAGAAGTGTCCCCAGGCGAAACGACCACGCCAGCCGCTGCCGAAGTCGAGAAGGCCGTTGATCCGGGGTGAGATGTGATCTTCGTCGGTCAGCGAGTGGCGATCCCAACGGGCACCCGCTTCGATGACGAAGCGAGGCGTGATCTTCCAGCGATCGGCCAGGTAGAGTCCGAGATGATCGCTCTCGAAGGTGCCGGCAAAGCGGGTGATCGGTTGGACCCCGAAGGCACTGGCGACGACGTCGATGAGGGCGAGCTGATTGAAGTAGTCGTACTCGGCTTGGTAGCGTCGGGCTTCCCAGCCGCTCTTCACCAGATGTTCGTCGCCGACCTGCCAGGTGAGATCCTGGCGGCCTTGCAGAACATCCAGGGTGCGCTCGTCGCGGATCTCGAAGTTCCGAGACGGGCTCTCTTCGGCGGTCCGACGATCGCGATCCACCCGGCCGGTCGACAGCATCGTTTCGACGAGAGCGCCCTTGCCGAGGAAGGCGTTGTGACGAGCCCAGAGGTAGGAATTGCCATAGCTACTGTCGGTGCGTTCCTCTTCGAAGCCGCCCTCCTCGCGTTCGCGTTCGAATTCGTCGTTGCTGTCCGAAGAGAGCAGAACCTGCACCGCCAAATCCTGTCTCGGTCCCAGGTCGAAGCTCACTTTGGACAGCACGTCCCAATATGTGGGCCCCCTCCCGCGGCGAGTTTCGTCCTCACTCTCTTCCTCGCCGACGAGGTCGAGCACGATATCGAACCAGCCCCGGCGGGCGGACGCGAAATAGGAGCCACCTTCCCAACGACCGCTAGTGGAGCCCCAAGCGTTCAGCAGGCTGAGGCCAAGCTCGTGGGCGCGGCGATCAGGACTGAAGGTCTCGAGGTCGAGCACAGCCGCACTGCGGTCGCCATATTCGACCGGGAAGCCGCCGGTGAAGAAGTCGACGCCGCCGAGCATCTCCGGATCGATGATGCTGAAGATGTTCTGATAATCCTTGAGGTGATACGGCTCGAAGATCTCCAGGCCATCGATTTCGTAGCGGACCTCTCGCGTCAAGCTGCCTCGGACATTGAACTCGGCCGACGCGTCATTCGAGGTCACGCCCGGCAAGACCGTCACAGCTCGGACGATGTCGTCGCTGAAATGAGGCAGCTCGCGCAACTGCTCGGCAGTGAGGGCGGAGGACCGTGCTGGTGCGTCGCGGCCGATCGAGTAGCTTCCGACGACGTCGATCGAGTCGAGTGTGACCTCTGCCGCGGGCAAGCGGATGAGGAGCGCCGGAGATGGCGACTCGCGGCTCACCTCGATCGAAGCCTCCCCGACCGCGAATCCTGGCGCTGCCGCGATCACGCGATAGCTGCCTTCGGGTACGGCACGCAGCGTGAAGAGCCCTTCGCTGTCGGTGGAGACGGTCTTGATGACCCTTGGATCGAGTCCTACCTCGGCACCCAAGACGGGTGCGTCATCAGTGGTGACGACTCGGCCCTCGATCTGGCCGAAGTAGCGCCTGGCATCGTCTGAATGAGCGGCGGCGGGAAGGCTCGTCAGCAAGAACACCGTGGTAGCGAGTATCGGTAGACGAATCATGGACGGCATCCTAGTTTTCCCGAGCTAGTTTCGTCACTTTTCGACAGTTCCTCCTTCGTTCCGCCTGGCGTGGCGAGGGCGGTCGACCCTGGCCTCCGGGGTGGATTGGAGGCGGCAAGCCACCAACCACCCGGAGGAACCGAAGAGGCCCGGAAAGGCCCGGAAAGGCCCGGAAAGGCCCGGAAACGCCCCTGGCACCTGTTCCGGCACCTGTTCTATCCGGGAAGGCCCCTGGCGCCGGTCCCCCCCGTCCGCCCAGGGCCGGTATGATCATTAATAAGATCTTACTCACGGAGGAGCCCATGCCCCTGTCCCGCGTCACCGTCACGCTCCCGGAGGAGCTCGTTGCCGAGATCGACCGCTCGGCGCCCAACCGCAGCCGGTTCGTGGCCGAGGCGGTCACGCGCGAGCTGGCGCGGCGCCGCCGCGCGGCGCTCTGCGCCTCGCTCGCCTCGCCGCATCCGGAGAGTCTCGTCGTGGCCGAGGCGGGCGTGGCCGAGTGGGGGCGCTCCCTGCCCACCGAAGATGCCGAGGGTCTCCTCGATCCGTCTGAGGGGCGGCGTGTCGCGTGGGTGGACGGCAGAGGGTGGACGGAGCCCGAGCGATGAGGCTCGAACGCGGCACGGTCGTGCTCGTCGACCTCGACCCCGCGTTGGGCCACGAGCAGAAGAACGTCCGCCCCTGCGTCGTCGTCAGCGACCCGCTCGTGGCGGCCAACCGGCGCTACCCGCTCCTCGGTGTGGTCCCCCTCACCGGCGCCCCCGTCAGGGGCGCCCTCTACCCGCGCGTCGCCGCCGGCACCGGCGGCCTAAGGAAGGACTCCTGGGCCCTCGCCGACCAAGTCCGCTCGATCGGCAAGCGCCGCGTCGCCGCCGTCTTCCGCCCGGTCGACCCCGCGACCCTCGAAGCGATCGACGAAGGGCTGCGCCTCTTCCTCGGGCTCGCTCCCGCGGCAGCGGAGGACTGACGGCGCGGACCGATCGGGTGGCAACGGAGACCTCTCCGCGGGGCACCTTCCCTCAGCCCCGGGGAAGAGGCGCAAGATCGAGGGCGCCGATCACGTCCTCACGGACACATG
>JAHDVN010000618.1 GCA_023384635.1 Thermoanaerobaculia bacterium | reverse complement strand
GAGCGCCGGTTCGTCGCACTGGCGGTCGCGACCGCGAGCTCGCCCCCGGCCCCGCCCTGCGGCCCCTGCCGCGAGGCGCTCGCCGAGTTCTGCGACGACCTGCCGATCCTGCTCGTCAACACCGCGGGTGAGCGCCGCCTGACCTCGCTCGCGGCCCTCTTCCCGGACCGCTTCGCCTTCGCGCCGCCCGGCTGACGGGGCGGGCCCCTCAGCCGCCGGCCGCCGGTCCGGAGGCGGGCTCCAGGCGGCGGAAGAAGAAGCCCACCCGCCCCGTCGCCTCGTCGGGGCAGGTGCGCACGCCGAGCTCGGTCTCGCCGGCCGGCAGCTCGACCACCGCTCCCTGCCCGAGCACGGCGCCCAGCCCCTGGCCGAGGGCGATCAGCGGCCGTCCGTCCACCTCGAGTCGCGTCGGACCATACGGCGCGATCTCGCCTCGCCAGGGAGACGCGGAACGCTCCCGGCGCGAGAAGTGGAGGCAGCCCCCTCCGAGCCGAGCCCCGTCGACGAAGGCCTCGAGGCGCCGCGCCTCCTCCTCGTCCGACCGCGGGTACGGACGCGGCGCGACGCCGGCCCCGGCCGGGCCGTCGGGCCGGACGGTCCAGTCGACCAGGAACATGCCGGCCGGCGGCGGCTCGACGCGGTAGAGGAGGTTGTAGCCGGCGTAGACCTCGACGAGCCGCGGATCCCCCGCCGCCCGCGCCCGCAGCCGCGCGGGGGCTGCGAAGCGGGAGAACGCGAGGTGGTCGCTGTCGAGGCCGGCTCCGACCGCGAGCGCGAGATCCGGCTCGTCGCCCCGGAAGAGCGCCCGCTCGAGGGCGGCCTCGCGCGGATGCGGGAACGCCATCAGCACCGGATCGAGGAAATTGAGGTAGCTCGCCTGGGGGGCGAAGAAGAAGTAGGCCTGCGCCTGCCCCCACGGCGCCGCCACCCGCGCTGCCGCGGGAACGGCGTCGCCGAACGCCCGCCACTCCGCCTCGCGCGACGGTCCCGGAGCGGAGCGGTCGAGGTAGAAGCGGCCCATGCCGATCGCCCCCGGCAGGGCCACGAGCCCGCAGAGACCGAGAGCCGCGCCGACCGGGAGACGGCGTCCGCGCAGCGGCAGCAAGCGGGCGGCGAGGCCGCGCGGTCCGAGCGCGGCGAGCGCCGCCAGTCCCGCCAGGGGGAAGAAGTAGAGGCCGAAGCGCCACATCTCGACGTCGAGCGCGCCGAAGGCGATGGCTCCCACGAGGA